>JAEWEX010000146.1 GCA_023389135.1 Pseudomonadota bacterium
GCGGTAGAGCCTTTTCAGCGCGCGCAGGGTGATCAGCGCCATTCCGACCGGCACGGCCGCACTGAAGATCGCCTGCGGCCAGGGCAGGGAGGTCAGCGGATAGGACATGTCGAGCTGCGTGACCGTCCAGCCCGTCCACACCAGGATGCCGGCCACGAAGATCAGCAGCAGTTCGATCAGGACGAAGGCCGCGCGCTGGGGCAGGTCCGAGAGGGTCGTCACGAAGGTGTCGATGGCCAGCACCTCGCCGTGCTTGTAGGCCATGGCGGCGCCGACATAGATGCCCCACTGCATGGCGACCAGCGACAGCTCGTTGGCCTCGATGATGGGACTGTTGAAGACGTAACGGCAGATCACCTGCGCCAGCGTGATGTAGCAGATCGCCGCCAGGCACAGCGCGCAGAACAGCTCCTCCAGATTGTGGAAGAGATAGCCGGCGCCGCGCTCGCGCATGCGGGCGGCCACGTAGAGCACCAGCAGGAAGGCCAGCGCCGCCGGGATGATCGCAAGGATCACCAGCCGGCCGACGCCCTCGGCGGTCGCCACATCGTGTCCGAGAACATCCATCCGGGCGCCCCTTGCCTCGCCGCCGCATGGCGGACCGGGGTCCGCTGCGGCCAAATCCCGTGACGGCAGGCGCTCGCAGGAGCGGCCCGTCCCTCGATGGGGGCGGGATCATTTTGCCGTCGGCGTTTCCTCGAACCGGACGCTAACAGCGGCCCTGCATTCTGTCTACAGTCGACGGATGGGCGCGCTGGATGGGGACGCGCCGCGGGGCGTGGCTTGCCGACTGTAGCGTTGTTGACAATCTGCGAAACAATATGGCTCGATGGCGCTCGAAGATGTCCGCATCTGTCGCAACCACGCGCCGGGACAGAACCGGCTCAACACGAGGGACACGCGTCATGCAGTCGAAGCACTCCGTCCTCACCCGCCCCGTCGGCATCCATCGTCGCCAGCTCGTGTCGTGCGCGCTCGCCGGCGCCGCCCTTCTGGCGCTTGCCGCCGGCCCCGTCGCCGCGCAGGACTGGCCGGAGACCTCGCTGCGGCTCACCCAGACGGTGTCGCCCACCGAGCCGCTGGGTCTGGGCATGCAGCATTTCATCAAGCGCCTCGCCGAGGAGACGGGCGGCAAGGTCACCGTCCAGTACTTCCCCTCGGGGCAGCTCGGCCAGGACCTCGACGTGTTCGAGCAGCTCTCCGACGGCACGGTGCAGATGCACGCGTCGGGCTTCGGCGCCAACGCCGACTACAACTCCTTCTATGCGCCGTGGCTGTTCAAGGACTTCGCGCACGTCCAGCGGGTGCTGGAAAGCGACCTGGCCAAGTCCTGGAGCGACAAGCTGGTGGCCGACCGCGGCGTGGCGGTGCTGACCGCCTATCCCCGCGCGCCGCGCCAGATCACCAGCAACGGCCGCCCGGTGCGCACGCCCGAGGACCTCAAGGGCCTGAAGATCCGCGTGCCGGAGATCCCGGTGCTCTTCAACGCCTTCCAGCAGATGGGCGCTGACGCCGTCGCCATGAGCTTCGGCGAGGTCTACACCGCGCTGCAGACCGGAACCATCCAGGCGCAGGAGAACCCGCTGCCGACCATCGCCGGCTTCTCCATCCAGGAGGTGCAGGAGTACATCAGCATCACCAACCATGTGCGGGCGCCGGAGTTCATCTACGTCAACAACGAGTGGTGGCAGGGCCTGTCCGCCGAACTGCGCGAGCTGATGACCAAGCTTCTCGCCGAGGGCCAGGAGGTCGCCGCCAAGGCCAGCGATACGGTCCAGGCCGAGCTGATCGAGAAGATCACGTCGGCCGGCGGCACCGAGATCGTGGAGGCCGACGTGGCCGCCTTCGAGAAGGCCGCGCGGCCGGTGCTGGACGAGATCGGTCCGAAGTATCTCGGCGCGGAGACCTACAAGACCATCGTCGAGCTGGCGGACTGACGGACAGCAGCGGAGGCAGGCCGATGCTCGCCACGTCGAACGGACTCAGGCGGCGCGCCGCGGCGCTCGCCGCCGCGATCTCCGGCCTGTTCGGTCTGGGGCTGCTCGGCCTCCTCGGCTTCAACGTCGCGGCGCGCATCGTCGACATCAACCTGCCCTGGATGGCGGAGACGACGCGCATCGTGTTCATCTGGGGGATCGCGGTCGGCATGATCGCGGTCTCCCTGTCGGGCCTGCACTTCCGCGTCGACATCTTCAACCTGAAGGCCGCCGACGACAGCGAGCCGACCGGAGTGTGGGAGCTGGTGCTGCAGGCGATCGCCTGCGCCACCCTCGCCTACATCCTCTATTTCGCCATCCCCAGCATCGCGCGCGCCGGCAACCAGATGTTCGCCTCCGTGCCGCTGACCTACGGCACGATGCGGCTGGCGCTCACCGTGGGCGTCGGCGGCATGCTGGCGGCGCATGTCTGGCGCCTGGCCGAGATTTTCGGCGAACTGATCGCGGGCCGCCCTGCCCGGCCCCAGGAGTGAGCCCATGGACGCGCTGACTTCCACCGGGCTCGTGATGGGGACGCTGATCGTCCTCATCCTGCTCAGGACACCGATCATCTTCGCCATCGGGGCTGCGGTCTGTCTCTACTTCGTCCAGAAGGGGCTGCCGTCCTCCAGCATCGCGATCCGGATGACCTCCGCGATCGATTCCAGCGTGCTGATCGCCATTCCGCTCTACCTCATGGCCGGCGAGTTCATGAACCAGAGCGGCGCCACGGCGCGCCTCGTGGCCACCGCGCAGGCATGCCTGTCCTGGGTGCGCGGCGGGCTGGCGCAGACCAATATCCTGTCGTCGCTGATATTCGCGGGCATGTCGGGCTCGGCGCTGGCCGATTCCGCCGGCATCGGCAAGGTCATGATCCCCTCCATGAAGGAGCGCGGCTACGACCCGGCCTTTTCGGCCGCGGTGACCGCCAGCTCGTCGGTGGTCGGCCCGGTGTTCCCGCCGTCGATCCCCATGATCGTCTATGGCTCGATCACCGGAACCTCGGTCGGCGCGCTGTTCCTCGGG
>JAEWEX010000165.1 GCA_023389135.1 Pseudomonadota bacterium
GAGCGAGAGCCATGGCGAAGAAAGCCGCAACCGACAAGACCGTGACGGTCGAGCAGACGGGCAGCCCCATCCGGCGCCCGAAGGAGCAGCGCGCGACGCTGATCGGGCTCGGCCTCAACAAGATCGGGCGACGCCGCACGCTGCCGGACAATCCGGCGACCCGCGGCATGATCGCCACGGTGTCCCACCTCGTCCGCGTCGTGGACGAGGCCTGAGCCGCTGGAGAAGACCATGAAGCTCAACGAAATCAAGGACAATCCGGGCGCCTCCAAGGGCCGCATGCGGGTCGGGCGCGGCATCGGCTCGGGCAAGGGCAAGACCGGCGGCCGCGGCGTGAAGGGCCAGACCTCGCGCTCGGGCGTCGCGATCAACCAGTTCGAGGGCGGCCAGATGCCGCTCTACCGGCGCCTGCCCAAGCGCGGCTTCGTCAACATCTTCGCCAAGAAGCTGAACGAAGTGAACCTCGGCCGGGTGCAGGCGGCGATCGACGCCAAGAAGCTCGACGGCTCGGGCGCCGTCACGCTGGAGGCCCTGGTGGCGGCCGGCGTCATCTCCAAGGCGCGCGACGGCGTGAAGCTGCTCGCGGGCGGGGAACTGACGTCCAAGGTCGCCTTCGAGGTGACCGCGGCTTCCAAGGGCGCCATCGAGGCGGTGGAAAAGGCCGGGGGCTCCGTCAAGATTTCTGGAGCGGCCCCGAGCGGCGAGGCGTCCTGATCCCCATATGGGTCCGGACGTGAAGCGCGCGAGGGAGTGACGACCAATGGCATCTGCCGCTGAACAGCTTGCAGCCAATCTCAACCTGTCCGCCTTCTCGAAGGCGGAGGAGCTGAAGAAGCGCATCTGGTTCACGCTCGGCGCCCTGATCGTCTACCGGCTCGGCACCTATGTCCCGCTTCCCGGCATCAACCCGGAGGCGCTGGCGCAGGTGTTCCAGCAGCAGCAGGCCGGCGTGCTCGGCCTGTTCAACATGTTCTCGGGTGGCGCGGTCGGCCGCATGGCCATCTTCGCCCTGAACATCATGCCGTACATCTCGGCATCGATCATCGTCCAGATCATGACGGCGGTGTCGCCCCGGCTCGAGCAGCTGAAGAAGGAGGGCGAGCAGGGCCGCAAGGTCATCAACCAGTACACGCGCTATGGCACCGTGTTCCTGGCGGCGGTGCAGGCCTACGGCATCTCCATCGGTCTCGAGGCGGCCGGCACCATCGTCCACGAGCCGGGCATGTTCTTCAGGCTCACCACGGTCATCACGCTCACGGGCGGGACCATGTTCCTGATGTGGCTGGGCGAGCAGATCACCCAGCGCGGCATCGGCAACGGCATCTCGCTGATCATCTTCGCCGGCATCGTGGCCGAGCTGCCGGCGGCGCTCGCCGGCACGCTGGAGCTCGGCCGGCAGGGCGCGCTGTCCACGGCGCTGATCCTGACGATCTTCGTCATGGCGCTGGCCGTGATCGGCTTCGTGGTGTTCATGGAGCGCGCCCAGCGCCGGCTGCTGATCCAGTATCCCAAGCGCCAGGTGTCCGCGACCAAGATGGCGGGCGGTGAATCCTCCCACCTGCCGCTGAAGCTCAACACCGCGGGCGTGATCCCGCCGATCTTCGCGTCGTCGCTGCTGCTGATGCCGACCACCATCGCGGGCTTCTCGGCCGCCGGCGGGCCGTCCTGGCTGACCACGATCACGGCCTATATCGGCCACGGCCAGCCGCTCTACATGGCCCTCTATGTCGGGCTCATCGTGTTCTTCGCATTCTTCTACACGGCAATCGTGTTCAATCCGCAGGACACCGCCGACAACCTGAAGAAGTATGGCGGCTTCGTCCCCGGCATCCGGCCGGGCGAGCGGACCGCGGAATACATCGATTACGTGCTCACCCGCATCACGGTGATCGGCGCGGCCTACCTGGCCATCGTCTGCCTGATCCCGGAGATCCTGATCTCCTATGCGGCCGTCCCGTTCTACTTCGGCGGCACGTCGCTGCTGATCGTGGTGAGCGTGACCATGGACACGGTGGCGCAGGTGCAGGGGCACCTTTACGCGGCCCAGTACGAAGGCCTGATCAAGAAGGCCAAGCTCCGGGGGAAGGGCCGATGAGACTGATTCTGCTCGGGCCTCCGGGGGCGGGGAAGGGCACGCAGGCGCAGCGCCTGGTCGAGAAGCACGGCATCCCGCAGCTTTCCACCGGCGACATGCTGCGCGCGGCGGTGGCGGCAGGCACGGAGATCGGCCGCAAGGCCAAGGCCGTGATGGATGCGGGACAGCTCGTGTCCGACGACATCGTGGTCGGCATCGTGGCCGATCGGATCGCCGAGCCGGACGCCCGCAACGGTTTCATCCTGGACGGGTTCCCGCGCACGGTCGCGCAGGCGGAGGCGCTGGACGGCATGTTGGCCGGCAAGGGCCTGAAGCTCGACGCGGTGGTGGAACTCAAGGTCGACGAGACTGCGCTGGTCGGCCGCATCGTCAAGCGCGCGGAAGAGACCGAGGCGCGCGGCGAGCCGGTCCGCAAGGACGACAATCCCGAGGTGTTCGGCAAGCGCCTCAACGAGTACAAGGCCATGACCTCGGCGGTCGCGCCCTATTACAAGGCGCGCGGGCAGCTCAGGGAAGTGGATGGAATGGCCCCGATCGGCGACGTCTCGCGGGCCATAGACGAGGTTCTTGCGCGGGCGTCCGCGTAGGGGAGAGTTGACGAGGCTTTCCGGAATCCCATATAGACCGTGCTCCGACAGTTTGAAGCCTGTTTCGGTGCCGGTCCCCCATCTTGCGGTTGGGCCCGGCATCGTTCGCGTTGCCGGCATGGCCGCGCGGGGCAGCGGGTTCCGCTGGCAAGCTTGGACAGGCGCCGCCCGGCGGCAGAAAGCAGGAGACGGACACGTGGCGCGAATCGCTGGCGTGAACATTCCAACCAACAAGCGCGTCGTGATCGCGCTGCAGTACATCCACGGCATCGGCGCGAAGAAGGCCGAGGAGATCTGCGGGCAGGTGTCGATCCCGGCCGAGCGCCGCGTCAACCAGCTCACCGATTCCGAGGTCGCCCAGATCCGCGAGGCGATCGACCGCGACTACGTGGTCGAGGGCGACCTGCGCCGTGAAGTGGCGATGAACATCAAGCGGCTGATGGACCTGGGCTGCTATCGCGGCCTTCGTCATCGCCGCGGCCTGCCGGTGCGCGGCCAGCGCACCCACACCAACGCCCGCACCCGCAAGGGCAAGGCGAAGCCGATCGCCGGCAAGAAGAAGTAAGAACCGCGCAGGCGGGCCGAGGGCCTGCCGCGCGTCCCGAGCGCCTGGCACTACGGGCGCGCCCGAAGGACCTGAAGGACTGAGCATATGGCCAAGGAAGTCGCCCGCGTCCGCCGTCGCGAACGCAAGAACATCGTTTCCGGCGTCGCGCATGTGAACGCCTCGTTCAACAACACCATGATCACCATCACCGACGTGCAGGGCAACACCGTGTCCTGGTCGTCGGCCGGCACCATGGGCTTCAAGGGCTCGCGCAAGTCGACGCCCTATGCCGCCCAGATGGCGGCCGAGGACGCGGCCAAGAAGGCCGCCGAGCACGGCATGCGCACGCTCGAGGTCGAGGTCCGCGGTCCAGGCTCCGGGCGCGAGTCCGCACTGCGCGCCCTGCAGGCCGCCGGCTTCACCGTGACGGCGATCCGCGACGTGACCCCCATTCCGCACAACGGCTGCCGTCCGCGCAAGCGGCGCCGCGTGTGATCGACCGGCCCGTTTTCGAGGCCGGGTCCCGCGCCCCGGGTGGCGGCCCGCGGGCGTGCAACTATCAGACAAGCAGGGTGCTGCCGTGATCCAGAAGAACTGGCAAGACCTCATCAAGCCCAACAAGCTCGACGTCGCCGCAGGCGGTGACGGCAAGCGCGTGGCCACCGTGGTTGCCGAGCCGCTGGAGCGGGGCTTCGGCCTGACGCTGGGCAATGCGCTGCGCCGGGTGCTGCTGTCCTCGCTCCAGGGCGCGGCCGTGACGTCGGTGCAGATCGACGGCGTGCTGCACGAGTTCTCGTCCATCGCCGGCGTCCGCGAGGACGTGACGGACATCGTGCTGAACGTCAAGGACATCGCCATCAAGATGCAGGCGGACGGCCCCAAGCGCATGATGCTGCGCAAGCAGGGGCCGGGCACCGTCACCGCCGGCGACATCCAGACCACGGGCGACGCCCAGGTGCTCAACCCCGAGCTGGCGCTGTGCACGCTGGACGAGGGCGCCGAGATCCGCATGGAGTTCACGGTCGACACCGGCAAGGGCTACGTTCCCGCCGACCGCAACCGGCCCGAGGACGCGCCGATCGGGCTTATCCCGGTCGACAGCCTGTATTCGCCGGTCAAGAAGGTGTCCTACAAGGTCGAGAACACCCGCGAGGGCCAGATCCTCGACTATGACAAGCTGACGCTGACCATCGAGACCAACGGCTCGATCTCGCCGGACGATTCGCTGGCCTACGCCGCGCGCATCCTGCAGGACCAGCTCGAGATCTTCGTGAACTTCGAGGAGCCCCGCAAGGAGGCCGCCGAGACGTCGATCCCGGAGCTGGCGTTCAATCCGGCCTTCCTCAAGAAGGTGGACGAGCTGGAGCTCAGCGTGCGCTCCGCCAACTGCCTGAAGAACGACAACATCGTCTATATCGGCGACCTCGTTCAGAAGACCGAGGCGGAGATGCTGCGGACCCCGAACTTCGGCCGCAAGTCGCTGAACGAAATCAAGGAAGTGCTTGCCCAGATGGGCCTCCACCTCGGTATGGAGGTTCCGGGCTGGCCGCCGGAGAACATCGAAGAGCTGGCCAAGCGCTTCGAAGAGCACTATTGAGCGACGCCTCCAGGCTCGCCGACGGGAGTATGATCCGATGATGCACGCCAAGCGCGGCCGCCGCTTCAACCGGCGCGAGGGGCACAGGAAGGCGATGTTCGCCAACCTCGCCCTTTCGCTGATCGAGCACGAGCAGATCGTCACCACCCTGCCGAAGGCGAAGGACCTTCGGCCCGTGGTGGAGAAGCTGATCACGCTCGGCAAGCGCGGCGACCTTCACGCCCGCCGCCAGGCGATCTCCGAGATCGGCCACGTGCCGACGGTGAAGAAGCTGTTCTCGGTCATCGCCGACCGCTACAAGGACCGCCCGGGCGGCTACACCCGCATCGTCAAGGCCGGCTTCCGGCACGGCGACAACGCGGCCGTGGCCGTGATCGAGCTGGTCGACCGGGATGTCGACGCCAAGGGCGCCAAGGACCGCGCGCGGGCCGAAGCCGAGGGCGGCGCGGAGGCCGCGGCCTGATCGGGGCAGAGATGCCC
>JAEWEX010000196.1 GCA_023389135.1 Pseudomonadota bacterium
GCACCATGGTGTTCGTCACCCACGACCAGGTCGAGGCCATGACCATGTCGACCCGCATCGCGGTCATGGAGGCCGGCCGGATCCAGCAGCTCGCCACCCCCGACGAGGTCTATGAGCGGCCGGCGACGCGGTTCGTGGCGGGCTTCGTGGGCACGCCCAGCATGAACTTCATCGACGCGGACGCCGCGCCCAATGGCGGCACCTCGCGGCTCGCCACCGCCGATTTCGCCATGGATGTGGGCCAGCCCGCCGGCGCCGCGGCGCCGCTCGCCGGCAAGCTCACGGTCGGCGTCAGGCCCGAGCACATCGTCCTGGGGCAGGGCGCCGACAAGGCGGAGATCACGGTGGTGGAATCGCTCGGCAACGAGCAGATCATCACCATCGCCACCGGCAGCCGCGAGCTGGTGCTGCGCTCCACCAGCGGGGAGAAGCACCGCATCGGCGAGACCGTCACCTATGCGCTGCGGCCCGACCGGCTGCACTACTTCGCCGCAGACACCGGCCGACGCATCGGCCCGAACTGAGCCGCCCGCAAGAACAACCGCTCCAGACGACACCCGAGGACCGCCCGATGTCCGAGTTCCTGCTGCACAATCTGCGCCTGCTCGACCCCGAGGCCGGGCGGCTCGTGCCCGGCGTGAAGGTGCTGGTGAAGGGCGACCGCTTCGCGGCGGTGGGTCCGGATGCGGACGCGCCGGCGGAGGTGCCGCGGATCGACCTCGGCGGCCGGGTGCTGATGCCGGGGCTGATCGACTGCCACGCCCACATCATGTCCATCAAGACCAAGTGGGCCAACAACACCCTGATGTTCATGACGCATTCCTTCGCGAACGCGGCCGCCTCCATCAAGATGAAGAAGATTCTCGCGCGCGGCTTCACCACGGTGCGCGACACCGCCGGCGCCGACATGGGCCATCGCGACGCGGTGGCCGGCGGCATGCTGGTCGGCCCGCGCCTGTTCGTCTCGGGGCGCGGCATCAGCCAGACCGGCGGCCATGGCGACTTCCGCACCCGCGTCGACCACGCCTTCCCCTGCGCCTGCCACCACCTCTCGGCCGGCCTGACCGGCGGCATCGCGCGGCTGGCCGACGGCGTCGCCGAGGTGCGCCGCGCGGTGCGCGACGAGATCCGGCTCGGCGCCGACCAGATCAAGATCTTCGCCTCCGGCGGCGTCGGCTCCGACGCCGACCCGATCCATTTCCTGCAATATTCCATGGAGGAGCTGAGGGCGATCGTCGAGGAGACCGAGAACGGCGACACCTATGCCGCGGCCCATGCCTACACCGCCCAGGCGATCCACCGCGCGGTCGACGCCGGCATCCGCACCATCGAGCACGGCAACTTCCTGGACGACCGCGCGGCCGAGCTGATGGCCGAGCGCGGCGCCTATCTGGTGCCGACCCTGGTCGCGTACGAGGCCACCATGAAGTTCGGCCGCGAGCAGGGGTACCCCGAGCAGAACATGAAGAAGAACGAGTATGTCCTGTCGGTCGGCACCAGGTCGCTGGAGGTCGCGCGCAAGGCCGGCGTCAAGGTGGCGTTCGGCACCGACCTGGTGGGCGAGCTCGACACCCACCAGAGCGAGGAGTTCGAGATCCGCTCGCGGGTGCTGTCCAATGCCGAGGTGATCCGCAGCGCCACCCTCATGGGCGCGGAGGTGGTGCGCCGCGTGGGCGAGCTGGGCGTGGTGGCCGAAGGCGCGCTGGCCGACGCGCTGGTGCTGGACGGCGATCCGCTGGAGGACATCTCGCTGCTCGCCAGCGGCGGCAAGGACATCCGCGTCATCATGAAGGACGGCCGTCTCTACAAGGACGAGCTCGGCCTCGGCCTGAACTGAGCGGCAGGAGAACCACCATGGCCGACATCTACTTCCACAATCTGCGCCTGCTCGATCCGGAGGCCGGCCGGCTCAGGCCCGGCATGTGCGTGCTGGTGCGCGGCAACCGCTTCGCCGGCGTCGCCGAGGGCGTCGAGGCCCCGGCGGGCGCGCACAAGGTGGATCTCGGCGGCCGGGTGATGATGCCCGGCCTGATCGACTGCCACGTCCACGTCACCTCCATCAAGACGCAGTGGGCGAACAAGTCCTACATGTTCCTGCTGCCCTCCATGGTGGCCGCCGCCACCTGGACGCGGATGCGCAACATGCTGATGCGCGGCTTCACCACCGCCCGCGACGTCGGCGGGGCCGACATGGGACACCGCGACGCGGTGGCGGAGGGGCTGGTGATCGGCCCGCGCCTGTTCGTGTGCGGCCGCTCCATCAGCCAGACCGGCGGCCATGGCGACCAGCGCACGCGGGTGGACCACCCCGCGCCCAACAACGCGTTCCACTTCACCGGCGGCGTGTCGGGCAACCGCCGCATCGCCGACGGCGTCGACGAGGTGCGCCGCGCGGTGCGCGACGAGATCCGGCTCGGCGCCGACCACATCAAGCTCCAGGTCGGCGGCGGCGTCGGCTCGCCGGCGGATCCGATCCACTTCGTGCAGTACTCCATGGACGAGCTGCGCGCGGCGGTGGAGGAGGCGGCCAACGCCCACACCTACGTCGCCTGCCATTCCTATACCGCCAGGGCGGTGTCGCGGGCGGTGAAGGCCGGCATCCGCACCATCGAGCACGCCAACTTCCTGGACGCGCCGACCGCGGAACTGATGGTCGAGCACGGCGCCATCATGGTGCCGACGCTGGTGGCCTACGAGGCCACCATGAAGTTCGGCGCCGCGCAGGGTTATCCGGCCGAGAACCTGAAGAAGAACGAACGCGTGCTGGCGGTGGGCACCAAGTCGCTGGAGATCGCCAAGGCCGCGGGCGTTCCCATGGCGTTCGGCACCGACCTCATCGGCGAGCTGGACGGCTACCAGAACGACGAGTTCGAGATCCGCTCGCGGGTGCTGTCCAACGCCGAGATCATCCACAGCGCCACCGTCATGGGCGCGGAGGTGGTGCGGCGGAAGGGCGAGATCGGCGTGATCGCCGAGGGCGCCTTCGCCGACGCGCTGGTGCTGGACGGCAACCCGCTGGAGGACATCGGCCTGCTCGCCAGCGGCGGTCCCGACTTCAGGGTGATCCTGGCCGACGGCCGGGTGGTCAAGGACCAGGACGGCCTGACGGGGCTGCCGCTCGCCGCGTGAGGCCCCGATCGGCGGGGATGCCGCGAGGGCGTCCCCGTCGCTTCAGGCGGCGCAGGCGGCCAGCGCGCGCTCCAGCCCGGCATATTCCTCGCGCGGCAGGGCGGCCATGGGCGGGCGCACCGCGCCGCTGTCGATGACGCCCAGGATCACCAGGCACGCCTTCAGCCGCGCCACCGCGCGGGATGCCGGCGCGTTGCGGTAGATCAGCGTGGCCAGCGGCTGGATGATGTGATGGCAGTCGCGGGCGCGGCCCCAGTCGCCGGCCTCCGCCGCCGCCCACAGCGCGCAGATCGGGCCGGGGATGACGGTGGCGAGGCTCACCTGGCTGCCCTCGGTGCCGACCAGGTAGTTGACCATCAGGTGCTCGTCGCCGGAGCCGTAGACCACAACGTCGGGGCGCTCGGCCTTGATGGCGTCGCGCACCATCTCGGTGACCGCGATCTCCCAGCTTCCGTCCTTCACGCCGGCGACGCGCTCGAGCTTCATGAGCTCGCTCAGCACCGGCAGGGAGTAGGCGAACTTACCCGACGCCACGGAGGCCTGGTAAAGCATGATCGGCGTCGCCACCGCGTCGTGGATGGCGCGGTGGTGGCCGACGATGGACGCGGGCTCCGCGCCCAGCGCCCAGCTGTAGGGCTGGAACACCAGCAGCGCGTCGGCGCCTGCCGCCTCCAGCCGCCGCGCCTGCGCCACCGCCAGCTCGGAGCTTTCCGAATAGACGCCGCTGGTGATGGAGACCGGCCGCGGCGCGACCTCGCGGGTGAAGCGCACGATGCGCTCCTTCTCGGCGTCGCTGGTCAGGTGGTTCTCGCCGGCGTGGCCGTTGACCAGCAGGCCGGTGATGCCGTCGTGCCGCAGCACGAAGTCGAGCTGGCGGCGGTAGCCGTCCTCGTCGATGGAGAAGTCGGTGCGGTAGGGCACGACGACCGCGGCATGGATGCCGGCCGGCAGCGCCGGAGCATTGGGAAGGACGCGCTGTTCCAAGACACTTCACCCGTTGGACCGGCCCGAAGTGTCGGCCTGCAATGTGCACGGCGGAAATGCCTTTTGTGCATCCGTTCGATGCACCGCCCCGGCGCGGACGCCTCCCGCGTCTCGCATCGTGAGAAAGGGCCGGGCCGAGACGGCGCCGCTTGCGCCGCGCTGCTGTCGCCGATCTTCCATCGCCGCCGGCCCCGTTGCTTCGCGCGCGGCGGCAGCAGCGGTCCACCGTGCGGTGAGACGCGGTTCTCGCCGGGTTGATTGTACGGTTTCAGCACGGATGTGCATCTTCTTGATGCATCCCGAACGTCGTCCGGCGGATTTGATCCAAGGATGTCTGAACAAGTCTTGTATAAGTCTAGATATATCTGTGGCGAAGGGTATCTGCCCAATCAATGGACGGTGCGCGGCCAAGGATTGATCATTGCTTGCGTTGACATCCAGCGCGTCGCGAGCAGACACTTCGGCTGGCTACAGATGGGCGGCCGACACCATGAGCTCGCTTCATAGCTTCTTGTCCGGTCTCGATCTCCGCAAGATCAAGCACATGCTCGCGCTCGCCGAGCACGGCTCGTTCTGCAAGGCGGCGGAGGCCACCAACATCACCCAGCCGGCGCTGAGCCGCTCCATCCAGTCGCTGGAGGATGCGCTGGGCGTGCAGCTGTTCGACCGCAGCTCGCGCCAGATCCGGCTGACGCCGGTGGGCTATCTGGGCATCGAGGCGGCCCGCCAGATCCTCGCCAGCGCGGCCGAGTTCCACCGCATGGTCGGCCACGCCAACGCCGCCGAGATCGGCGAGCTGAGGATCGGGCTCGGCAACGTCACCTCCACCCTGTTCGGGCCGCCGCTGCTGCGCGGCTTCGCGGAGCGCCATCCCCAGCTGCGCCTCGTGCTGCAGGTGGACGCGCCCGAGAGCCTCTACGACATGATGCTGGCCGAGAAGATCGACGTGGTGGTCGGCAACACCGAGGCGATGCCCTCGCTGGTGGAGTTCGACATCGACACGGTGGGCGTGTTCCAGCGCGGCTTCTTCGCCCGCGCCGGCCATCCCCTGTGCGAGCGGACGGGGCTCACCCCCGACGACCTCGCCGCCCATCCCGTGGGCGCCACCTATCCGCTGCCGGAGGCGGTGCTGAAGACCATCAAGCACACCTACGGCTTCGGCTCCGTGGACGCCTTCTTCCGCATCCGCTCCAACCACTACGCCGCGCTGATCGACCTGATGCTCAACAGCGACGCCGTGGTGTTCGGCTCCAACATCGCCTACCTGCGGCAGGTGCGCGCCGGGCAGGTGGTGCAGCTCGACGTGACGCCGCAGTTCCCCACCGACATGCCGCTGACCATCGCGTCGGTGGCGGGCCGCACCATCTCCCCCACGGCGCCGCTGATCGGCTCGATCATCCGCGAGAGCATCGCCGCCTGACGGGCGCTGCATCGAAGCGATGACGCGAACGCATTTCCGCGCTCCCTCGGCGGATGACAGTCTCGGTCGCCCGATCCGAGGAGACCGCGATGCCCGATGCCGATCCCCTCCACGAGGAGTTCCTGGCGGTCCTGCGCGGCTCCGGGCTCCAGCTCGATCCCGAACGTCTCCCGGTGCTGTTCGCCGCCGCCCGCGAGGTTCGCGCCTGGAGCGACACCATGCGGCGCTGGGACAGCCCGCCATCGGCCGAGGCCGCCAATGTCTACAGCGTCGCCGCGATCGCGCGCGCCGGCGAGGCGCCGCGGTGAGCGGCGATCCCGCGGCGCTGCCCATCGCCCGGGCCGCGGCCGA
This sequence comes from Pseudomonadota bacterium, assembly GCA_023389135.1. GTDB lineage: Bacteria > Pseudomonadota > Alphaproteobacteria > Rhizobiales > Methylopilaceae > Agaricicola. The sequence goes on from JAEWEX010000196.1 coordinate 5,885, forward strand.
GATCGCCGCCGGCCGGCTGTCGCCGCTGGAGCTGGTGGAGGCGACGCTCGCCCGCATCGCGGCGCATGACGGCCGGATCCATTCCTTCGCCACCGTCTGCGCCGACCGGGCGCGCGACGCGGCGCGGCGGGCCGAGGGCGAGATACATGCGGGCCGCATCCGTGGACCGCTGCACGGCATCCCGTTCGCCACCAAGGACATCTATGACAGCGCCGGGGTGCTGACCGCCTGCCAGTCGCACATGCTGCGCGACAATGTGCCGGCGACGAGCGCCGTGGCCATCGAGCGGCTGGAATCCGCCGGCGCGATCCTGATCGGGAAATGCGCCACGGCCGAGTTCGGCACCGGCGGGCCGAGCCCCGGCATGCTGTTCCCGCCGGCGGTCAATCCGTGGGACGCGCAGCGCTACACCGGCGGGTCCTCCACCGGATCGGGCGCCGCGGTGGGGGCGGGCCTGCTGCGCGTCGCGCTCGGCACCGATACGGGCGGGTCGATCCGCGGTCCGGCCGCGTTCTGCGGCGCCGTCGGCCTCAAGCCGACCTACGGGCTGGTCTCGCGCCGCGGCGTGTTCCCGCTGACCTATTCGCTGGACCATTGCGGCCCGATCGCCCGCTCGGTGGAGGACGCCGCCATCGTCCTGGGCGGCATGGCCGGCCCCGATCCGCTCGACATGGCGAGCGCCATGGTGGAGCCGGGAGACTACCGCGCCGGCCTCGACCGCGGCGTGGCGGGCCTCAGGATCGGCTATCTGCGGTCGTGGACCGCCGGGCACGAGGACGCCGACGCCGAGCAGCTCGCCGCGCTGGACGCGGCGGTGGCCAGGCTGCAGGACATGGGCGCCGAAGTCGAGGAGGTGGCGTTCACGCCGGAAGACATCTTCCTGGCGGTGGCGCGCACCGTCCTGGTCTCCGAATATTTCTCCATCCACCGGGAGATGCTGCTCAGGGCCCCGCATCTCTACGAGCCGCCGGCGCGCGAGCGGCTGATGGTCGGCGCCTTCGCGCGCGCCTCCGACTATGTGGACGCGCTGCGCCTGCGGCGCCGCCTGGCGCTCGCCTTCAACCACGACGTCATGTCCCGCTTCGACGCGGTGGTGACGTCGACCGCGGTGCGGCCCGCCTGGCGGTTCGACGAGCTGCCGGACCAGCCGATGCACATGCTGGGGCTCACCACCTACGCCTTCAACGTCACGGGCAACCCGGCCATGTCGGTGCCGTGCGGCTTCTCCGGCGGCGGCCTGCCGCTCTCCATGCAGATCGTGGGGCGCATGTTCGACGAGGCGACGGTGCTGGCGGTCGGCGCGGCCTATGAGCGCGAGACGAACTGGCTGGACCGCCGGCCGCCGCTGGGCGCGCCTCAGTAGCTGCGGGGAAGCCCGAGCACATGCTCGGAGAGATAGGCGAGGATCAGGTTCGTGGAGATCGGCGCGACCTGGTAGAGCCGGGTCTCGCGGAACTTGCGCTCCACGTCGTACTCCTCGGCGAAGCCGAAGCCGCCATGGGACTGGAGGCAGACATTGGCCGCCTCCCACGAGGCGTCGGCGGCCAGCATCTTGGCCATGTTGGCCTCGGCGCCGCAGTCCCGTCCCGCCTCGTAGAGCCGCGCGGCCTCGCGCACCATCAGTTCGGCCGCGCGCATGGCGGCATAGGCCTTGGCGATGGGGAACTGCACGCCCTGGTTCTGGCCGATGGCGCGGCCGAACACCTTGCGTCCGCTGGCGTAGTCCACGGTCCGGCGGATGAACCACTTGGCGTCGCCGATGCACTCGGCGGCGATCAGGATGCGCTCGGCGTTCATGCCCGACAGGATGTAGCGGAAGCCCTTGCCCTCCTCGCCGACGAGGTTTTCGGCCGGCACGGCCACGTCGTCGAAGAACACCTCGCAGGTGGCGTGGTTCATCATGGTGCGGATCGGGCGGATGGAGAGCCCGTCCTTCAGCGCGTCGCGCATGTCCACGACGAAGGTCGACAGGCCGTCGGTGCGCCTGGCGACCTCGTCGCGCGGCGTGGTGCGGGCCAGCAGCAGCATCAGGTCGGAATGCTCCGCCCGGCTGGTCCAGATCTTCTGGCCATTGACCAGATAGCGGTCGCCGTCGCGGCGCGCGAAGGTCTTCAGCGACGTGGTGTCGGTGCCGCTCGACGGCTCGGTGACGCCGAAGGCCTGGAGTCGGAGTTCGCCCGACGCGATGCCAGGCAGGTAGCGCTGCTTCTGCGCGCCGGAGCCGTGCCGCAGGATCGTGCCCATGGTGTAGAGCTGGGCGTGGCAGGCGGCGCCGTTGCCGCCCTGCTCGTGGATGGTCTCCAGGATCGCGGCGGCGGCCGAGATGCCCAGGCCCGCGCCGCCGTACTCCTCCGGGATCAGCACCGACAGGTAGCCGGCCTCGGTCAGCGCGGCGACGAACGCGGTCGGGTAGGCCCGCGCCTCGTCCAGCCCGCGCCAGTACTCGCCGGGAAAGCGCGCGCAGAGCTTGGCGACCTCCTCGCGGATCTCGGCGTGGGGCAGGGGCTCGTCGGTCATGTGGCGGCTTCTGGTGCGGGGGCGGTGCGCGGCGGCAAGGTGTCGATGACGCGGGCCACCGTCAAGCCGCGGTCCGCCATCGCCCGCATGACGCTGGGCCCGTGCGTGCTTCGAGACGGGCCGTTCGGCCTCCTCAGCATGAGGCAGAGGGGAGGCCTGCATCTGCCGACGGCAAGGCCCGGCGCCACCGGTCCTTATGCTGAGGAGGCGGCGCAGCCGCCGTCTCGAAGCACGCACGACACGCACGAAAGGCATCCGGCCGGGATCGCCGGGGCGCGCCGCCCGATCACGGCGGATGCTGCGGCAGCGGCTATCGCCCGGGCTCCACCGCCGGCTCCGACACCGTCGCGGCGTCATTCTTCCCCTTGCCGAACAGGCCCACGACGAACACGAAGAAGGCCGGCACGAAGAAGATCGCGAGGATGGTCGCCGAGATCATGCCGCCCATGACGCCGGTGCCGATGGCGTTCTGGCTGGCCGCGCTGGCGCCGCTGGCGATGGCGAGCGGGAGGACGCCCAGCGTGAAGGCCAGCGACGTCATGAGGATCGGGCGGAAGCGCAGATGCGCTGCCTCCACGGTGGCCTCCCGCAACGGCTTGCCCTCGGCCATGAGATCCTTGGCGAACTCGATGATCAGGATCGCGTTCTTGGCCGACAGCCCGATGATGGCGATCAGGCCGACGAGGAAGTAGACGTCGTTGGGCATGCCCCGCAGCATCACCGCCGCCACCGAGCCGATGACGCCGAGCGGCACCACCAGCATCACGGCGATGGGGATCGACCAGCTCTCGTACAGCGCCGCCAGCAGCAGGAACACGAACACGATGCTGAGCGCGATCAGCAGGGGCGCCTGCGATCCCGACTGGATCTCCTGGAGCGACTGGCCGGTCCATTCGTAGCCGAAGCCGGCCGGCAGGTCGGCCGCGAGGCGCTCCATCTCGGCGATGGCGTCGCCGGACGAGAACCCCTCGGCCGCCTGGCCGGAGATGCGCACCGACGGGTAGCCGTTGTAGCCGACGATCTGGGAGGGGCCCTTGACCCACTCCACGCTGGCCACCGCCGAAAGCGGCACCATGCCGCCATGGGCGTTGCGGACGGTGAGCGCCAGCAGGTCGTCGGTCTTCATGCGCTGGCCGGCCTCGGCCTGCACCATGACCCGCTGCATGCGGCCGGCATTGGGGAAGTCGTTGACGTAGGACGAGCCCAGATGGGCGGTGATGGTGGAGTTGATGTCGCCGAAGGCGACGCCGAAGGTGTTGGCCTTCTCGCGGTCGATGACCAGGTTCACCTGGGCCGCGTCCGGCAGGCCCTCCGGCCTCAGGCCGGTGACGACGCCGCTCTGGGCGGCGGCGGCCAGCAGCTGGTCGCGGGCGGCCGCGAGCGCCTGCTGGCCCTGGCCGCCGCGGTCCTGTAGGCGGAAGGTGAAGCCGCTGGACGTGCCGAGGCCCTGGATCGGGGGCGGCGACAGCGCGAACGTCACGGCGTCGCGGATGCCTGCGAGCTTCGCATTGGCGCGCTGGGCGATGGCGGCGGCGGCGTCCTGCGGCCCGCGCTCGCTCCAGTCCTTGAGGGTGATGAAGGCCAGGCCCGCATTCTGGCCGGCGCCCGAGAACGAGAAGCCGGAGATCGCGACGATGCGGTCCACCGCCTGCTCCTCGCGGAAGATGGCCTCCACCTCGGAGATCACCTCCAGCGTGCGGTTGGCGCTGGCCTCGGGCGGCGCCTGGATGTCGACCAGCAGGAAGCCCTGGTCCTCGTTGGGCAGGAAGGCCGAGGGAAGCTGGAGATAGCCCCAGGCCAGCGCGCCGAGCAGCGCCAGGTAGATCACCATGAAGCGGCCCGAGCGCCGCACCACGCCGCCCGCCAGGCCGCGATAGCCCCGCGAGGCGCGGTCGAAGCGGCGGTTGAACCAGCCGAAGAAGCCCTTCCTCTCCTGATGGTGGCCCTTGGGGATCGGCTTGAGGAAGCTGGCGCACAGCGCCGGCGTCAGCGACAGGGCGAGGAAGCCCGAGAACAGGATCGAGACCACCATGGTCAGGCTGAACTGCTGGTAGATCACGCCGACCGCGCCGGGGAAGAACGCCATGGGCACGAACACGGCGGTGAGCACCAGCGTGATGCCGACGATGGCGCCGGTGATCTGCTTCATGGCCTTGCGGGTCGCCTCGCGCGGCGGCAGACCCTCCTCGGCCATGATGCGCTCGACGTTCTCGACCACCACGATGGCGTCGTCCACCAGGATGCCGATGGCCAGCACCATGGCGAACATGGTGAGCACGTTGATGGAGAAGCCGGTGGCCAGCATGACCGCGCAGGTGCCCAGCAGCGCCACCGGCACCACCAGCGTCGGGATGATGGTGTAGCGGAAGTTCTGCAGGAACAGGAACATCACCAGGAACACCAGCACCACCGCCTCGATCAGCGTGTGCACCACCTTCTCGATGGAGACCGCCACGAAGGGCGAGGTGTCGTAGGGGATCTCGTAGGCGATGCCGGGCGGGAAGAACGCCGCCAGCTCCGCCATGGTGGCGCGCACGCCCTCGGAGGTCGACATGGCGTTGCCGGTGGGCGACAGCTGGATGCCGATGGCGGCGCTGGGCTGCCCGTTGAGGCGGCTGGAGAAGTTGTAGCTCTCGCCGCCGACCTCGATGCGGGCGACGTCGGAGAGCCTCACCGACGAACCGTCGGGATTGGCGCGCAGCACGATGGAGGAGAACGCCTCCGGCGAGGTGAGCTGGCCCTGGACCAGCACGCTGGCGGAGACCTGCTGCGTCACGGGGTTGGGCTGTGCGCCGATGCGGCCGGCGGCCACCTGGGCGTTCTGCGCGCGCACCGCCGCGATGATGTCGTCGGCGGTGAGCTGGAGGCCCAGCATCCTGTCCGGGTCCATCCAGATGCGCATGGAGCGCTGGGTCGCGAACAGCTGCGCGCTGCCGACGCCGTCGACGCGGCGGATCTCGCCCAGCACGTTGCGGCTGAGATAGTCGCCGAGCCCGACCGCGTCGAGCGAGCCGTCCGTGGAGGTCAGCGAGACCATCATCAGGAAGCCGGAGCCGGCCTGCTCGATGCGCATGCCCTGCTGCGCGACCGAGGCCGGCAGCCGCGATTCCACGCGCCGCACGCGGTTCTGCACCTCCACCTGCGCCTCGCCGACCTCGGTGCCGGGCGCGAAGGTGGCGGTGACGGAGATGCGGCCGGAGGCTTCCGACGTGCTCTCGAAGTAGAGCAGGCCGGGAATGCCGTTCAGCTCCTCCTCGATGGGGCGGGTGACGCTCTGGTAGATGTCCTCCGGCGAGGCGCCGGGATAGTTGGTGCCGATGGAGATCTGCGGCGGCGCGACCGTGGGATACTGCGCCACCGGCAGCATCGGGATCGCGATGACGCCCGCCAGCATGATGAAGATGGCGACGACCCAGG
>JAEWEX010000227.1 GCA_023389135.1 Pseudomonadota bacterium
CGGCATCGTCGGCCAGCACGCGCCCGAGTTCGTCGGCGGCGCGCTTGAGCCTGGGCAGAAAGGTCGAGATGTTCTCGCGCGAAAGCCTGACCTTGGGCGCCTGGGCGGCCAGCGCCGCCAACAGCCGGCCGGAGGCGTCGCGCACCGGAACCGCGGCGCAGAACACGCCGAGTATGTATTCCTCGTCGTCGGTGGAGACGCCGGAGGCGCGGATGCGCGCCAGCTCCGCGAGCAGCAGGTCGACGTCGGTCAGCGTCTGCGGCGTGAAGGCGGGCAACGCGCCCGCCTGGAGCAGGCGCCGGCTCGCGGCGGGCGGCATGTGGCTGAGAAACAGCTTGCCGATGGCCGAGCAGTGCAGCGGCACGCGCGAGCCGACGCCGAACTGCAGCCGGAGCGGCGAGTTCGCACCTTCCACCCGGTCGAGATAGACGACCTCGCCGCCGTCGACCACGCCGATGTTGCAGGTCTCGCCCAGCTCCTGGCTGAGGCCCCGCAGGATCGCGTGGCTCGACGCGTCGGCCAGCGAGGTGCGCAGGACGTCCATGGCGAGCGCGCGCAGCTTGGGCCCCACCGCCAGCGACCGACGGTCGACGCCGCGTGACAGGAAGCCCTTCTCCTCCAGCGCGGCCACGAGGCGGTGGGCAGTGGGTTTGGGGAGGTGCAGTTCCTCCACGATGTCGCGAACCGCCATGGGCCGGCGCGCGCGGGCCACGGCCTCGAGCACCGCGATCGCACGCTCGGTGCCGCCCTTGAGGGCGACGCCGTCCGGCGCAGATCGGGAGCTGGGAGACGGCATCATGTCGATCGCAGGCGTTCCCTGTCGGGTCTCATTAATCGAGACCTCTTGGTATCAGTTTGTAGGCTTTCTCCAGCTTGTGCAACCCGGGCCAGCACGTTCAGGCGTCACGGAATGGTCGCGCCGATCCGTGCGGCGGCGTCCTGGAGCAGGGGGAGGTGACTGAGGGCCTTGCCGACATCCATGCGCACTCCCGGGGCGTGGCAGGCGACGGCGGCGACGGTGCGACCCTCGGCGTTGCGCACCGGAACGGCGATGGCCACGAGGCCGAGCAGGAACTCCTCGTCGTCGAGGCTGTAGCCCTGGCCGGCGATGACATCGAGCTCGGCCTCGAGCTTTGCCCGGTCGGTGATGGTGCGCTGCGTGAAGGGCGGGAGGTCGAGGGTGTCGAGGATGCGCTTGCGCTTGGCCGGCGAGAGCTCTGCCAGCAGCAGCTTGCCGCTGGAAGTGCAGTGCGGGGGCACGCGCGAGCCCGGCTCCAGGTGCAGCCTGAGCGGCCAGCGCGCCTCGACCCGGTCGAGATACAGCACCTGGTCGCCCGCCAGCATGGTGATGTTGCAGGTCTCGCCCACCGCCTCGACCAGACTTTCCAGGATGGCGTGGCGCTGGCCGCCGATGTCGCCGTTGCGCACCACGTCGAGGCCGAGCGACATCAGCCGCGGGCCGATGCCGAGATGCCGGCCGCCGGGCTCGCGGGCCAGGTAGCCCTGCTCGGCCAGCCGCATGCACAGCCGGTGGGCAGTCGGCTTCGGCAGGTCTAGCTGGGCGTTGATCTCCGGCAGCGTCAGCGGCCGCTCGGACGCGGCCGCGATCTGGAGCAGGTTCAGCACCCGCCAGACGACCGAGCCGTCGTCACCGCCGTTGCCCGCCTTCGGTGAACCCGACCGCGCCGCCATTTGGGCTCACCTTGTCACCTGAGGGCGGCCGGCAGCCAGAGCGCGATCTGCGGGAAGGCCAGCAGTAGGCCGAGCCCGATGAGCTGCAGCACCATGAACTGCATCATGCCGAGATAGATGTCGGTGATCTTCCATTCCGGCACCACGCCTTTCAGGAAGTATGCCGACAGCGCCACCGGCGGCGACATCCATGCGGTCTGCATGCACACGGCGACGAGCATGCAGAACCACACCAGGTCGATGCCGAGTTCCTTGACCAGCGGCAGCACCACCGGGACCACGATCAGGATGATCGGCACCCATTCCAGCGGCCAGCCGAGGATGAAGATGATGGCCAGGATCAGGATCAGCATGGTCATGGGGGAGAATTGCAGCGCGATCAGCGCGTCTGCGATCATGCCGGGGCTGCCGAGGCGCGAGAACACCGCGCCGAAGAAGTTGGAGGCCGCCACCAGCATCAGGATCATGCTGGAGACCTCGATGGTCGAGTAGGTCGCGCTCTTCAGCCTCTCCCAGTTCATGCGGCCGTAGCATATGGTCAGGATCAGCACCGCGAAGCAGCCGACCGCGCCCGCGTCGGTCGGCGTGGCGATGCCTGCCAGGATCACGCCGAGCGTGGCGGCGATGATGATCACCACCGGGAAGATGCCGACCAGCACCTCCTTCACGACGACGCCCACGGATTCCGCGCGCTCCTCCATGGGCAGGGCGGGCCCGAGGCTGGGATTGATGTAGCTGCGCACCAGCGCATAGAAGATGTAGATGCCGGCCAGCATCAGGCCCGGCATGATCGCAGCCGCGAACAGATCCGTCGTGGGCACGCCGACCACCGGGCCCATCACGATCAGCATGACCGAGGGCGGGATCAGGATGCCGAGCGTGCCGCCGGCGGTGATGGCGCCCGCCGACATGCGCACGTCGTAGCCGCTCTTGTTCATGCTGGGCGCGGCCATGACGCCGAGCAGCGTCACCGCCGAGCCCACGATGCCGGTGGCGGCGGCGAGAATGGTGGCGGTGACCAGCACCGCCAGATAGAGCGAGCCGCGCAGGCCCGCCAGCATGAGCTGCACGCCCCGGAACAGCCGTTCCATCAGCCCCGAGCGCTCCAGCAGGAAGCCCATGAAGATGAAGAACGGGACCGACGCCAGCGTGGTGTCCTTCATCACCGCGAACACCTGAAGCGTCATCAGGTAGAGCGCCGGCGCCCCGATGGTGAAATAGCCGACGCCGAGCGACAGCCCCAGGAGGGTGAAGGAGATCGGGAAGCCGATGAAGATGGCGACGAACAGCGCCGCGAGCGCGTAGATGCCGATCCATTCAGGGGACAACATGCCGCCTCACTCCACTTCGCGGGGGGGCCAGACGCCATGCCGCGCCGCCCAGATGCTACGGACCAGCTCCGCAGAGCCCTGGATGATGAGCAGCGCGCAGGTCGCCGGGATCACGGCCTTGAACGGGTAGACCACCGGCATCCACGGGCTGGAGACCACGCGCTCGCCGCGGAAGAACGAGCGCACGAAGAAGTCCCAGCCGAGATAGAGAAAGGCGATCATGGTCGGGAAGAACACGAGCACGTACATCAGCGCGTCGACCGTGCCCTGCGTCCGCGGCGACCAGTTGTCGTAAAGGATGTCGGTGCGGATGTGGCCCTGTCGCTGCAGCGTGTAGGCTGCGCCGAGCATGAACAGCGCGCCGTACAGCATGTAGGTGACGTCGTAGGCCCAAACCGTCGGCTTGTTGAAGAAGTAGCGCGCCACGACCTCGAAGGTGAGGGCGCCGACCATGGGGATGATCAGCCATGCGGCCAGCCGGCCCGACCAGATGCTGATGCGGTCGGCGACGCGCAGGAAGCTGACGACGCCGCCCGGTACTTGCGTCTCCATCGGTCCTCTCCGCTGATGCAGTCGGTTCGGCGCGGACGGTTCGCCGGCGGCCGAGGTTAAAAAAGAGCCCGCAGGGCGTCGCCTGCGGGCTCCAGGGGAGGAGGGCCTTACTGCTTGGCCTGTTCCAGCGCGGAGTTGCCCATCCGCGAATACAGGTCGAGGATCTTGGTCCAGTAGGGGACGACCGTCTTGGAGAACTCGCGCTGGCTGTCCAGCACCTCCTTGAAGAAGGCGTCCTTCTCCGCATAGCGGTCCAGCACGATGTTGGTCGCCCGGATGAACTCCGGATAGAATTCCTCAGGCGTGTCGCGGATCTCGACGCCCTCGGCGCGGAGCTTCACGATGGCCTGGGCGT
>JAEWEX010000248.1 GCA_023389135.1 Pseudomonadota bacterium
AGAACGCCGAGATCGCCCCGCTGCCCGGCCTCGGCCACCTGGCCCATGAGGAGGCGCCGGACCGGGCGGCGGAGATCATTTTCGAGCGGGCGGAAGGGCTTGGTGTGCTGGGGTGCGGGGTTGTTTCGGCAAATTACCAATACACTAGAGAAACACCAAATTTAGACAGGCAAGTGGTTGCGTCTAACTCGCGCAGAGTTTTCAATGCGTCGTGACCCTGATCGCCGACGAAGCGCGAGAATTGCTGGCCCTGCCGAAGCGGCTCCTTGCGCCCTTTCGGTGGCGAGAGATTCGACGGCAGGATAATCGAAGCAATAGGCAGCAAATGGATGCGCCATACCCCACGCAGCGATACGACTTGGTCGCCCCTGCTGAGATCGGGGGAGGCGTGCCGCGCGGGCTGCGGTTCAGATATTCCACATTCCCGATGCGACTGTATTCAGCGACCTTTCAGCTAGAGTGCGCTCAGATGACACGGGATCGGACCATGCACGTCCTTTATAGGATGGAATGGCGCCCGCTACGAGGCCACGAGAACACTGGGCATCCAAATCCAGACTTGGCCTTTCTCACGTTCGAGGATGGACAATCCCATCATCACACCTGCTTGGACCACGTTCGGGCTGACGGCACTATCCGGTCAGGCGATGTCCATGCCGCGCGCCCAGTCGACCCAGATCCTTCGGATTTGAAGGGCGCTCTCGCATTCGTCTGTGCTACACTAAATATTATAAACGGGTTTGAACTGCCCGAGCCCAAGGATCAAGGTCTCCTGCTTTGATGACCACGCTCACCTTCTCCCGTCCGCCTGGCGATGTGGCAACCCACATCAAGAAGTCGGTCTCGCGGCTGATGACAATCCGCCGCGACGGGGAGGGATTCCGTGTCAGCGTTCCCGTTCTTTTTCCAAGCGGCTCTGGGAGCTCGGTAGAGGTCGTTCCAGGAAGAGAGACGGCCTTCATCTCGGATATGGGGCTTGGTCACTTTGAGGCCGAATTCGGCGGCGCGTCCGAGTATTATGATACGCAGGCGAGGAAGGTCGGGGAGCAGTTTGGCGTTGCCTACGACGGCTTCAGCATTTTTGCTCTGCGCGTTCCCCTCGACCGCATAGAAGGTGGCATTGCCACGATTGCAAATGCTTCGGTTCGGGCGGCAAGCGCTGCGATCCTTAGGGCTGCTGAGGATAAAGATGTACGCCAGAACGATGCCGTATATGATCGGATTACGCAGGTATTTGACCGGAATTCGGTCTCGAGAACCGTTGAAGTGACGGGGGCTCGTGATACATGGTCAGCCCATAATGTCGTAATATTTCCTTCGGGGGAAAAGGCCATATTTGAGTTTGTGAGCCGCCATCGCAACTCCATATCGAGCAAGTTTCTCATGTTTAGTGATCTTGCCAACTCTAGCGAACCCCTCGCTCTTAACGCCGTAGTTGAAAAGTTGACGGCTATGCCGTCATCAGGAGGGATGCTCCACGATGTTGGCAATGTTATCGAGCTGTGTGCCACTGACGATCAGTTCAAACGCTATGCGCATTTGCGAGCGGCATGATGAGCCCTGATTCTTAAGACGCATTGCGCGGCGTTGGTCCAGCCGAAATCGATTATGACTTTTCGCTACTGATCGAATTTCGCCAATCAGACGGTCGAAAGTCGCGTTTTCTTTCGCGCGATGTTCCGACAGGAAAGCCCCTCCCTCCCCCGCCCATTGCCAGCCCCGCCCCGGCCCGCTTACTGTCATCGCATGTTGACAGTCACGCCGCCTCCCCTGCTTGACACCGGCTTCGACCGGCAGCCGCATGCGGTGGTGATCGGGAGCGGGTTCGGGGGGTTGGCCGCCGCCGTGCGGCTGGGTGCGCGGGGGTGGCGGGTCACGGTGCTGGAGCGGCTCGACCAGCCCGGAGGCCGGGCGCGGGTGCACCGGCAGGACGGCTTCACCTTTGACGCCGGGCCGACCATCGTCACCGCCCCGTTCCTGCTGGAGGAGCTGTGGAGCCTGGCCGGGCGGCGGCTGGCCGACGACGTGGCGCTCGCGCCGGTCGCGCCGTTCTACCGCATCCGGTTCCACGACGGCGAGACGTTCGAGTACAGCGGGGACGCCGAGGCCATGCGCGCGGAGGTGGCGCGGCTGTCGCCCGGCGACGTCGCCGGCTACGAGCGCTTCATGGCCGAGAGCGAGGCGATCTACCGCACCGGCTTCGAGGAGCTGGGCCATGTGCCGTTCGGTGCGCTTGCCGACATGGCGCGCGTGACGCCCGACCTCATGCGGCTGAAGGCCTGGCGCAGCGTCTACGGGCTGGTGTCGCGGCACATCGCCGACGAGCGGCTGCGCACGGTGTTCTCGTTCCACCCGCTGCTGATCGGCGGCAATCCGTTTTCTGCGACGTCGGTCTACGGGCTGATCTGCTTCCTGGAGCGGCGCTGGGGCGTGCATTTCGCCATGGGCGGCACCGGCGCGCTGGTGACGGGGCTCGCCGGGCTGATCGAGGGCCAGGGCGGGCGCATCCGGCTGGGCGCCGAGGTCGACGAGATCGTGGTGGAGGACGGCCGCGCCCGCGGCGTGCGGCTCGCCGGGGGCGAGACGGTGGCCGCCGACATCGTGGTCTCCAACGCCTGCTCGGCCTGGACCTATCGCAGGCTGGTGCCGGCCGCGCACCGGCGGCGCTGGACCGACGCGAAGATCGACCGGGCGCGCTATTCCATGAGCCTGTTCGTCTGGTATTTCGGCGTGCGCGGGCGATACGAGGACGTGCCGCACCACACCATCCTGCTGGGGCCGCGCTATCGCGGCCTCTTGGACGACATCTTCTCCCGAAAGGTGCTGGCGGAGGATTTCAGCCTCTATCTGCACCGGCCGACCGCGACCGACCCGTCGCTGGCGCCGGAGGGCTGCGACGGCTTCTACGTGCTGTCGCCGGTGCCGCATCTGGAGGCGGGGATCGACTGGAAGGAAGCGGCCGAGCCCTACCGGCGCGCCATCGCGGCGCATCTGGAGGCCACCGTGCTGCCGGGCCTGTCGGCGCGCATCGTCACCTCCCGGGTCACGACGCCGCAGGATTTCCGCGACGACTTCCTGTCCTGGCGCGGGGCGGCGTTCGGGCTGGAGCCGATCCTGACCCAGAGCGCCTGGTTCCGCCCGCACAACCGCAGCGAGGAGGTGGACGGGCTCTACCTCGTCGGCGCGGGAACCCATCCCGGCGCCGGGCTGCCCGGCGTGCTGTCCTCCGCCCGCGTCCTCGACAGTGTGGTGCCCCATGCTTCCGCCTTCGCCTGACGCCGCCCGCGGCGACCGCGCCCGCTGCCGCGAGATGATCCGACAGGGATCGCGCTCGTTCTTCGCCGCGGGGCTGCTGATGCCGCGACGGGTGCGGGAGCCGGCCTTCGCGCTCTATGCGTTCTGCCGGCTGGCGGACGACGCGGTGGATCTGGGCCGCGACCCCGACGCGCTGGCGCGGCTGCAGGACCGGCTGGCGCGGGCCTATCGCGGCCAGCCGCTGCCGGTGGCGGCCGACCGCGCCTTCGCCGCGGCGGTGGAGCGCCACGGCATCCCGCGCGAGCTGCCCGACGCGCTGCTGGACGGCTTCCGCTGGGACATCGAGGGCCGGCGCTACGAGACGCCGGAGGCGCTGGGCGCCTATGCGGCGCGGGTGGCGGGCTCGGTCGGCGCCATGATGGCGCTGCTGATGGGCGCACGCGACGCCGCCGCGCTGGCGCGGGCCTGTGACCTCGGCGTCGCCATGCAGTTCACCAACATCGCCCGCGACGTGGGCGAGGACGCCCGCGCCGGCCGGCTCTACCTGCCGCTGCGATGGCTGGAGGAGGAAGGGCTGGACGCGGCGGCGCTGCTCGCCGCGCCGCGCCATTCGCCGGCGCTCGGCCGCGTGGTGGCGCGGCTGCTGGAC
>JAEWEX010000255.1 GCA_023389135.1 Pseudomonadota bacterium
GTCCTCGACGCCGCGCTGGCCCGCCACCTCCGCCGGGTCGAGGCCGTCGCAGAACCATTCCCCGAGCATGAACGAGGTCAGCTCGCGCTGCGACAGGTCGAGATGGATCGGCCTCGGATCGGCCTGGTTGTCGATCAGCGCCGCCAGCACCATGCCGACCGCCGACAGCGACACGATCTGGTCGGGATAGTTGAGCGCGTGGCCGCTGATCAGCGGCTCCCCGCCCGGCCCCTCGATGAGCGAGGACAGCCCCGCGCTCGCCTCCAGCGTCGAGCCGAACGACACCGCCTGCGCGTCGGGCCCGGTGGCGCCCTGGCTGGAGATCGACACCAGCACGATCGAGGGGTTGTGCGCGGCCAGCACCTCGAAGCCGAGGCCCAGCCGGTCCAGGACGCCGACGCGGAAGTTCTCCAGCACCACATGGCTCCGGCGGACCAGGTCCAGCACAAGCTCGCGCCCGCGGGGCGATTTGAGGTCGATGCAGGCGCCGCGCTTGTTGCGGTTGGTGAAGGCGAATTCCGGGCTGTCGTTCCACCAGTCGTCGCCCTCGCCCCGTCCCACCCAGATGCGGAACGGGTCGAGATAGGTCGGGCCCTCGATCTTGATCACCTCGGCGCCGAGATCCGCCAGCATGGCGCTTGTGCTGGCGCCGGCGGTGATGATGCCGAAGTCGACGACGCGCATTCCCTGAAGCGGCCGCATGGTCATGCCCGCGCCCCCCCGGCGATCCGCTCCGGCGCCGCCGCGGCCCCGGCCGCACGTCCGGCCGGCCCGCCGTTCCAGAACAGCGGAAGCCGCGGGAACCGCCGGCCCTGCGCGCACAGCTCGAAAAAGCCGCGGTGATCCATGTGGGCGTCCTGCACCACCTCCGGCAGCGACAGCACCGCGCCGACCGGCAGCCGCAGCGCCTTCGCCCGCTCCGCGATGTCCGCGCGGGTGTGGTGGCGCGACCACGCCTCCAGCGCGGCGTTGATCTGCGGGATGTGCGCCTTGCGCTTGCTGCGGGTGGCGATGTCCGGCGACAGGAAGTAGTCGTTGCCGGTCAGCCGCGCGAGGCCCGCCATGTCCTTGTCCTGGAAGGTGAGCGCGATGTAGCCGTCCGAGCAGCGCAGGCTGGTCCACTCCTCCTTGCGCTTCAGGCCGGCCTCGCGGCCCTGCCATCCCGCCATGAAGTGCTTCCAGTTCACCCACAGCGCGACGTCCAGCAGCGACACCCGCACCGGCGCGACCTCGAGCCCGCGCAGGCCCGACAGGTGCGCGCTGAGCAGCCCGTCGAAGGCCGCCGTTCCCGCCGCATAGGCGATCTGGTGGCCCGGCAGCGGCTGCGGCTGCTCGCCCGCGCGGCCGAAAATGTCCAGAAGGCCGGAGCGCGCCATCAGCGTCAGCTCGGAGACCGGGCCGCCCTCGCCGGTTGGCAGCGGGTGGACGAACACGCTGCCCGCGCCGCCCCAGCCGTCGAGAGTGGCGGCGTCGTCGGTCAGCAGCATGTCGCCGGCGGCGGGCGCGTGCGACGGCGCCAGCGTCTTGAAGCGCGTGAGGAAGGCGTGGACGGTGCTGCCGGCCGCGTCGTGCGGCGGCCACCGGCGCAGCGGATCGCCGCCTTCCGGCTCCACCCGCACCACATGGGCGCCGAGCTGGGCCGCCAGCAGCCCCGCGAACGCGACCGCCGCCCGCGACGGGTCGGTCGATCCCGGTCCCGACCTTTCCACCACGGTAAGTCCGGCCAGCGGCAGCACCCTGTGCCTGCCGCCGAATTCGCCCTTGGCCATGTGACGCCACGCTCCCATGCGGTCGAGCGCGGGCGCTGCGACACCGCCCGCTCGCCCGAAATCGCCTTTCCCATTAAGAAGGGATGGGCAAAACGGGCTCAAACGACTTTTTTGGTCCCGTGGGATGAGCGTGGATCATAAAAAGGGAGTGGACCGATGTCGCGCATGCCCCCGATCTCGACGCTGCGCGCCTTCGAGGCGGCGGCCCGGCACCGCAGCTTCACCAAGGCCGCGGACGAGCTGTTCGTCACCCAGTCGGCCATCAGCCGCCACATCCGCAACCTGGAGGACTGGCTCGGCATGCCGCTGTTCTATCGCGGCCACCGCAATGTCAGCCTCACGCCCGAGGGCGAGATGTACCGCCGCGAGCTGACCGAGGCGTTCTCCCGCATCGACCTGGCCACCCGGCGGCTCAACCGCGCCCACACCCGCGACGTGCTCAACGTCCACGCCTACGCCACCTTCGCCATGCGCTGGCTGATCCCGCGGCTGCTGAACTTCCAGGACCAGCATCCGGAGATCGACGTCCAGCTCACGGCGTCGATCCAGCCCATCGACTTCCGCCGCGACGACGTGCACTGCGCGGTGCGCACCGGGCCCGACGGCTGGGACCCCGGCGTGCGCATCGACAAGCTCTACGAATCCCGCCTCGTGCCCGTCGCCTCGCCGCGGCTGTCCAGCTCGGAATGGCCGCTGCGGCGGCCGGCCGACCTGCAGCACGCCACGCTGCTGCATTCGCTGGCCCGGCCCGACGACTGGTCGATCTGGCTGCGCGCCGCGGGCGTGCCCGAGGTCGACCCCGACCGGGGGATGAAGTTCGAATCCTCCACCATGGCCTATCTGGCGGCCCAGCAGGGCCTCGGCGTCGCCATCGCGCAGGACTTCCTGGTGGAGGAGGATTTCCGCCAGCGGCTCTTGGTGCCGGTGTTCGACCTGCGGGCCAAGTCCGACAAGACCTACTTCCTGCTCTCCTCCCCCCGCTTCACCGGCACCCCCTCCCTGGAAATGTTCCGCGACTGGATGCTGAGGGAGGTGGCGCTGGCCGCGGGGTAGGGGCGGCACTTCGCCTATCCGCGCTTTTCATCTCTCGCAACCACCGCACCGCGAACGGCATCACAGAACGCCGCAAATTTTGCCGATTCGGCCTTCAATCGGGTGCGTAGCGTCCGGGGCAGTTCGAGTTGCACCCCCGAGCCGGTGGCGCAGCGATTACAAATATTCTCTGGGCGCTGCCCAGCGAGATTGCCTTTCGTAACGACAGCGGCAGAAAAGTTCGCTGCCGTCAGCGCGGAGACGATTTCGTCGCGGAACGCTGCATCAAGTCCGCCCAC
>JAEWEX010000272.1 GCA_023389135.1 Pseudomonadota bacterium
GCCTGCCGGCGCCCGGTCAGGCGACCACCGTGCGCGACATCGCCCGCCTGGTGCGGCACCTCGTGATGCAGCACGGCGAGCGCTATCCGCTGTTCAACGAGGCCGAGATCACCTGGAGCGGCATCCGGCAGGTCAACAAGAACCCCTACAGGACGGCGCTGCCCGGGGTCGACGGGCTGGCGACCGCGTTCTCCGACGATGGCGGGCACATCAGCATCGTCTCCGCCGTCCGCGACGGCCGCCGCCTGATCGGCGTGCTGGCGGACCTGCCGTCGCCGGAGGCGCGCGACCGGGCCACGCGCGACCTGATGAACCTCGGCTTCACTGGCTTCGTGGAGCGCCAGCTGTTCGACAGCGGCGAAACGGTCACCACGGCCCGCGTGTTCGGCGGCGCCACGAGCCACGTGGCCCTGGTGACGCCGGGGCCGGTTCGGGTGGCGCTGCCGCGCGACAGCGACGGCCGCATCACCGCCCGCGTCGTCTATACCGGGCCGCTCACCGCGCCGGTGCGCAAGGGCGCCATCGTGGCGCGGCTGCTCATCCGGCGCGACGGCGTCGCGGTCCACGACCTGCCGCTGGAGGCCGGCGACGACGTCGCCGAGGGCGGCCTGGTGCGCCGGGCCACCGACGGCGTGCGCGAACTCGCGGTCAGCACGGTCCTGTCGCTGATCCCCGGGTTCTGAGCAGATGCCCGGCGCCGCCAATGCGCGTTTCATCACGCTCGAAGGCGGGGAAGGCACGGGCAAGTCGACACAGGCGGCGCGGCTCGCGGCCCGGCTCAAGGAGCTGGGCATAGAGGCCGTCCTGACGCGGGAGCCGGGCGGCTCGCCCCGGGCGGAGGCGCTGCGCGAGCTGCTGCTGTCCGGCCGCATCAAGGCGCAGGGCTCGCTGGCCGAGGCGGTGCTGTTCGCCGCCGCGCGGGCAGATCACCTGCGCGCCCTGATCCGTCCCGCGCTGGCGGCCGGGAAATGGGTGATCTCCGACCGCTTCGCCGATTCCACCCGCGCCTATCAGGGCGTCATGGGCGAGCTCGATCCGGAGGTCATCAAGGATCTGGAGACCGCCGTGGTGGCCGGGACCGCCCCCGACCTCACGATCATCCTAGATCTGCCGGCGGAGGAGGGTATGGCGCGGGCGCGCACGCGCGCGGCAGGCGAGGCGGACCGGTTCGAGGCGGAGGACATGGCGTTTCACCAGAAGCTGCGGCGGGCCTTCCTGGACATCGCGGTGGCCGAGCCGCGCCGCTGCGTGGTGGTCGATGCGCGCGGCAGCCCGGAGGCCATAGAGCGGCGGGTGTGGCGCGTGGTCGCCAACCGCTTCCGCCTCGACGAAGGCGCGGATACGGCGTTGGCATGAGCGCGGCCGACAACTTGCCCGAGCCGGACCGGCTGGACGGCGCGCCCCATCCGCGGGAGGCGGTCGATCTCGTCGGCCAGGACGCCGCCGAGCAGGAGCTGCTCGCCGCATTCCGTTCGGCGAGCATGCACCATGCCTGGGTGCTGGCGGGCCCCGAGGGCATCGGGAAGGCGACGCTGGCCTACCGCATGGCGCGGTTCGTGCTGGCGCATCCCGACCCCGCGGCCCCGGAGGTCAAGGCCGCGGCGTCGCTGGCGGTCGATCCCGATGCGCCGGCGGCGCGCCAGATCGTGCAGATGGCGCATCCCGACCTGCTGGTGCTGCGGCGCGGCTGGGTGCCGGAGCGCAAGACCGTTTCGGCCGAGATCAGGGTGGCCGACGTGCGGCGTGTGGGCCAGTTCTTCGGCTCGACGGCGGGGCAGGGCGGCTGGCGCGTCTGCATCGTCGATGCAGCCGACGACCTGAATGCGAGCGGCGCCAACGCGCTGCTCAAGACGCTGGAGGAGCCGCCGTCGCGGTCGCTGTTCCTGATCGTGTCGTCGGCGCCGCGCCGCCTTCTGCCGACCATGCGGTCGCGGTGCAGGATGATGCCCATGCGACGGCTGTCCGCGGCGGATGTGGCGCGGGCCGTCCGCCTGGCCGGGCTCGCGCCGGACGACGAGACGCTGGAGCGGGCGGCGGAGGCGGCGGACGGCAGCGTCCGGCGCGCGCTGGAACTGATCGAGGGCGACGCCGTGGACCTGCGGGCGGCCGCGGAGCGCGTGCTGGCGGCATGGCCGCGATTCGACTGGCGCGCGGTCCACACGCTGGCGGAGCAGGCCGGCGGCCGCGACGGCGAGGCGTTCGCCGTGGTGGTGGAGATCGTGCTGGACTGGCTGCATGCCGGCGCCCGGGCGGCGGCCTCCGGCGAGGGCAGGGGCCGCCTTGCGGCATGGCCGGACCTGTGGGAAAAGACCGCTCGCACGGCCCGCGATGCCGACACCTTCAATCTCGATCGCAAGCCACTGGTCCTGAACATGTTTGCCGATCTGGCGGCGCTCCGCGGCTGAGCGGCTCGCGCCGGGAACGAGACGTCCATGCCCGAGCGTTCGACCTTCTACATCACCACCGCCATCGCCTATCCCAATGGCGCGCCGCATATCGGCCACGCCTATGAGGCGATCGCCACCGACGCCATCGCCCGGTTTCAGCGGCTGGACGGCCGCGACGTGTTCTTCCTCACCGGCACCGACGAGCACGGCATCAAGATGCTGCAAACCGCGACCGCGGAGGGCATCCCGCCGGCAGCGCTGGCGGACCGCAACGTCGAGCGCTTCAAGGCCATGGACCAGCGGCTGAACGTATCGTTCGACCGCTTCATCCGCACCTCGGAACCCGACCATCACCGCTCCAGCCAGGCCATCTGGCAGCGCATGGCCGATGCCGGCGATATCTATCTCGACACCTATGCCGGCTGGTATTCGGTGCGCGACGAGGCCTATTACGCCGAGGACGAGACCGCCATCGGCGAGGACGGCGTGCGCCGGGGGCCGCAGGGCTCGCCGGTGGAGTGGGTGGAGGAAAAAAGCTACTTCTTCAGGCTGTCCGCCTATCAGGACCGCCTGCTGGGGCTCTATGCCGACCGGCCGGACTTCATCGGCCCGGAGACGCGCCGCAACGAGGTCGTCAGCTTCGTGAAGGGCGGGCTGAAGGACCTGTCGATCAGCCGCACCACCTTCGACTGGGGCGTCAAGGTGCCGGGCGATCCCGAGCACGTCATGTATGTCTGGGTCGACGCGCTGACGAACTACATCACCGGCGTCGGGTTTCCGGAGGAGGGGAGCGCCGGCTGGCGCTTCTGGCCGGCGGACGCCCACATCATCGGCAAGGACATCATCCGCTTCCATACGGTCTACTGGCCCGCGTTCCTGATGTCGGCCGGGATCGAGCTGCCCAGGCG
>JAEWEX010000291.1 GCA_023389135.1 Pseudomonadota bacterium
GACCAGGTCGGCGAGCCAGGCGCGCAGGTCGTCGGCGCCGGCCGTGGCGCCGTCGCTGCGGCGGCGGGCAAGGAAGCCGAGATAGTCCCCGATGTCGCGGCGGTAGGCGGCGAGCGTGTTGGCGGCGGCCCCTCGCTCCGCCGCCAGCATGTCGAGGAAGCCCTCGAGGTGCGGCGAGCGCCGGCCGGCCGGCGGCATGTTCAGCGCGCCTCCTGCGGAATCGGCACGGTCAGCGTGATGGTGCGCGGCTGCGGCTCTGTGTAGGTGGCCAGCGCCCACAGCCCCGCCCAGATCAGGGCGACGATCAGCGCCAGCCAGCGCAGATAGCGGAACGTGGTCGGCACGGGCGGACGAGGCCTCCGGGACGCATCGGCGTTGAGTCGGAGCGCCAGTCTACCACCATGGCGGGCCGGCACGCGCAAGCGGCAGCGTCGGGAAAAGACAAGTCCCGGGCGCCGGCGCAGGTACAGGCCAGAGCCGCGGCGACGGGCATGGCCGGGTTGAAGGACCGGACCGATCCGGTTAAACTAAGTCGACTTAGTCCAGGGCTTCCTGTCATGCGCATGGTCAACATCCACGAGGCCAAGACCCACCTTTCCCGGCTGGTCGAACAGGCGGCCGGGGGCGAGCCCTTTGTCATCGCAAAGGCAGGCCGGCCCATGGTCAAGGTCGTCGCCATCGACGCGCCGGCGGTGTCCGGGATGCGGCGCCTCGGCTTCCTGACCGGCGACATCGAGGTGCCCGACGATTTCGACCGCATGGGCGA
The DNA here is from genome assembly GCA_023389135.1 of Pseudomonadota bacterium. Lineage (GTDB taxonomy): Bacteria > Pseudomonadota > Alphaproteobacteria > Rhizobiales > Methylopilaceae > Agaricicola. Next base: position 767 of record JAEWEX010000291.1, read on the forward strand.
GGACGAGATCGAGTCGCTGTTCGGCGGCCTGGCGTGAAGCTGCTCTGCGACACCCGCATCCTGCTGTGGGCCGCCGGCATGCCTGACCGGCTCCCGCCCGCCGCACGCGCCCTGCTGGAGGAGCCGGCCCACGCGCCGGTCTTCAGCGTGGTCAGTCTCTGGGAGATCGTCGTCAAGCGCGGCCTTGGCCGGCCGGACTTCCGGGTCGATCCCGGCCGGCTGCGCCGCGGCCTTCTCGACAACGGCTACGAGGAACTGCCGGTGACAGGGCCTCACGTCCTGGCCGTCGGCTGCCTGCCGCCGCTCCACAGGGATCCGTTCGACAGGCTGCTGGTCGCCCAGGCGCTGACCGAGGGCTTCCGGCTGGTCACGGCCGATCCGGCCGTGGAGGCGTACGGGCCGGCGGCGCGGGGCTGACGGCGGCCGCGGGCTCGTTCTCCGCCGGCGGGGGAATCGGGGCTTGCAGCGCCAGCCGGATCGTGAAACGGTCCGCGCCTCATGACAGAAAGCCACTCCCACGCCTCCGCTGATCGCCCGGCCGCGCCCTCGGGCGCGCTCGATATGGACGACATTCCCACCGCGACGCTGGCCGCCCGCGTGCGCGGCGCGCTCGACGGCCGGTCCATCGTGCTCGTCGGCATGATGGGCGCCGGAAAATCCGCAATCGGGCGCCGGCTCGGCCGCGCCGTCGGCCTTCCGTTCGTCGATGCGGACACCGAGATCGAGCAGGCCGCCGGCATGTCGATCCCGGACATCTTCGAGGCCCATGGCGAGGCGTATTTCCGCGCCGGCGAGGCCAGGGTCATGACGCGGCTGCTGGATGGGGAGCCCTGCGTTCTCGCCACAGGCGGCGGCGCGTTCATGAATCCCGAGACACGCGCCCGCATCGCTGAGCGCGGCGTCTCGGTGTGGCTGCGCGCCGACGTGTCGCTGCTGGCCAAGCGGGTGCGGCGCAAGAACGACCGGCCGCTCCTGATGAACGGCGATCCCGAGGCCACCATCCGCAGCCTGCTGGACCAGCGTGAGCCGGTCTATGGCGAGGCCGACGTCACGGTGGAGAGCCGCGAGGTGCCGCACGAGCAGATCGTCCACGAGGCGCTGGCGGCGCTGGCGCAGCGGCTCGCCTCCGACGGCGGGCACTAGGCTCCTCCCGGCGAAGCGCACCATGGCCCCGGCCGAACCCGTCCTGCGTGATGCGACCGTCGTGCCGGTGGCGCTGGGGGCGCGCGCCTATGACATCCGTATCGGCGACGGCCTTTTGGGCGAGGCCGGCGCCGCCATCGCGGCGCTGGGCGCGCGGCGCGCCGGCATCGTCACCGACGACACGGTGGCCGGCATCCATCTTCCGGCGCTGGTCGCCTCGCTGGAGGCGGCGGGGCTGCAGGTTTCCACCGTCACCGTGCCGGCGGGAGAAGGCTCAAAGAGCTTTTCGGCGCTGGAGCGCGTGGTCGACGGGCTGCTGTCGGCGCGCATCGAGCGGCGCGACGTGGTGGTGGCGCTGGGCGGCGGCGTCGTCGGCGACCTTGCGGGCTTCGCCGCGGCGATCCTGCGGCGCGGCGTGCGGGTGGTCCAGGTTCCCACCACCCTGCTTGCCCAGGTCGACAGCTCGGTCGGCGGCAAGACCGGCATCAATGTGCGCCAGGGCAAGAACCTGATCGGCGCGTTCCATCAGCCGGCGCTGGTGCTGATCGACACCGCCACGCTGGACACGCTGCCGGCCCGCGAGATGCGCGCGGGCTATGCGGAGGTCGCGAAATACGGGCTGATCGACGATCCCGGCTTCTTCGACTGGCTGGAGCGCGACTGGCAGGCGGTGTTCGCGGGCGGCGCGGCCCGCGCCCGCGCCATCGCCACGGGCTGCGCCGCCAAGGCGGCCATCGTCGCCCGCGACGAGTTCGAGACCGGCGACCGCGCGCTGCTCAATCTCGGCCACACCTTCGGCCACGCGCTGGAGGCCGAGGTCCGGTACGACGGCGCCCGCCTCGTCCATGGCGAGGCGGTGGCGATCGGGCTCGCGCTCGCGTTCCGCTTCTCGGAGCGGCTCGGCCTCACCGATGCGCAGGAGGCCCACCGCGTCGCCCGGCATCTTGCCGCCGCGGGGCTGCCGACCAGGCTCGCCGACGTGCCGGGCGGCGCCGGGGATCCGGATGCGCTGCTCGCCCACATGTACCAGGACAAGAAGGTCGCCGGCGGCACGCTCACCTTCATCCTGACGCGCGGCATCGGCCGGGCCTTCGTCGCCCGCGACGTCGATCCGGCGGCGGTGCGCGAGTTCCTGGCGGAGGAATTTGCACGGGCATGACCGCCGACATCTGGGCCCCGCTCGCCGCGGTCCTCGTCCTCCTCGCCTTCTCGTTCTTCTTCTCCGGCTCGGAAACGGCGCTGACGGCGGCCTCGCGCGCCCGCATCCTGCAGCTCGCCCGCGGCGGCGATGGCCGCGCGTCCATCGTCAACCGCCTGCTGGACAGCCGCGAGCGCCTGATCGGGGCGCTGCTGCTGGGCAACAACCTCGTCAACATCGCGGCCTCGGCGCTGGCCACCGGCGCCCTGCTGAAGCTGTTCGGCGAGGTCGGCGTGGTCTACGCCACGCTGGCCATGACGGTGATCGTGGTGATCTTCTCGGAGGTGCTGCCCAAGACGCTGGCGATCAACGCGCCGGACAGCTTCGCGCTGGCGGTGGCGCGCCCGATCCGTCTGATCGTGGCGGTGTTCGCGCCGGTGACGGCGGCGATCCAGGTGCTGGTGCGCGCCATCCTGTCGGTGTTCGGCGTCTCCATCGGCAGGGGCACGGCGGTGCTGTCCGGCCACGAGGAGCTGCGTGGGGCGGTGGACCTGCTGCACCACGAGGGCGGCGTCAAGAAGGACGACCGCGACATGTTCGGCGGCCTTCTCGACCTCAACGACCTCGAGGTCTCCGACGTCATGGTCCACCGCACCAAGATGGTGACGCTGGACGCCGACACCCCGCCGGGCGAGCTGGTGCGGCAGGTGCTGGCCGCGCCCTATACCCGCATCCCGCTGTGGCGCGGCCAGGCCGACAACATCGTCGGCGTGGTCCACGCCAAGGATCTGCTGCGCGCGCTGGAGGCGGCCGGCGGCGATGCCGGCAAGCTCGACGTCACCGAACTGACGCGGCCTGCCTGGTTCGTGCCCGACACCACATCGCTGCTCGACCAGCTGCGCGCCTTCCGCAAGCGCAAGACCCACTTCGCGCTGGTGGTGGACGAGTATGGCGAGGTGATGGGCCTTGTGACGCTGGAGGACATCATCGAGGAGATCGTCGGCGACATCTCCGACGAACACGACATCCAGGTCCAGGGCGTCAGGCCGCAGCCCGACGGGTCCGTCACGGCGGAGGGCGGCGTGCCGATCCGCGACCTCAACCGCGCCATGGACTGGAACCTGCCCGACGACGAGGCGACCACGGTTGCCGGGCTCGTCATCCACGAGGCGCGGCTGATCCCGGAATCGGGACAGGCCTTCACCTTCCACGGTTTCCGCTTCCAGGTGCTGCGCCGGCAGCGCAACCGGCTGACGCTCCTGAAGATCACGCCGCTGAAGCCGATGCCGCGGCGCCGGCCGGGCTGACGCTACCGCCCCGGCTCACCAGGCGCGCGGGCTTCGATGGCCAGCGCGTGGAGGCCGGCGTCGAGTTCGGCCGCGAGCGCAGCATTGACCATGCGGTGCCGCTCCAGCCGCGTCCGGCCCGCGAACGCCGCCGCCTCGACGCGGACGCGGAAATGGGTCTCGCCCTCGGGCCTCGCGCCGGCGTGGCCGGCATGGTGGCTGCTCTCGTCGATCACCTCCAGGCGCACGGGGGCGAGGGTGGCTTCCAGCGCGGCGGCGATGCGGTCGTGTCGGCTCATGCGGGGCTCCTCCACGGGTGCGAAGCGGGCCGGCGACCACGGCTGGAAACCGCGTGTTTGTCAATTCTTGTTCCGTTCATGCCCGATCCCCATAATCTGCCCCCATGAAGCTGAATTCCCACTGGTTCGACCGGATACGCTCCAGCCCGCGCGCCGAGACGGCGACGGCGGAGGCCGTGCATGTCTGCCAGCACCCGGGCTGCGGCGTGACCGCGACCCACCGCGCGCCGCAGGGCCGCTTCCGCGAGGGCAGGTTCTTCTGGTTCTGCCTCGACCACGTGCGGGAGTACAACAAGTCCTACAACTACTTCTCCGGCATGTCCGACGACGCGGTGCGCGCGTTCCAGAAGGACGCGGCCACAGGCCACCGGCCGACCTGGAGCATGGGGACCAACGGCCCCCAGCCTCATGCGGCCCCGCATGCCGAGCCCGAGGGCGCGCGCACCACGCGGGGCTGGTCGTTCGCCGACCCGTTCGACATCTTCCGGGACGCCATGACCGGGTTCCAGGCCAAGACGCCCCCGCCCGAGCCGCGGCGCACGCTCGGCAATGCCGAGCGCAAGGCGCTCATCGCGCTCAACCTGGAGGAGAGCGCGACTGCCGAGGAAATCAAGGCGCGCTACAAGGAACTGGTGAAGCGGCTGCACCCCGACGCCAATGGCGGCGACCGCGGCACCGAGGACAAATTGCGCGGCGTCATCCAAGCCTATAATTATCTCCGCAAGACCGGCTTGTGCTGACCCGTCTCCGGCGGGCGGCCGCCCGCCGGACCAGCGCCGCAACCCCGCGCGGCGCCCAGCAGGAGGTTCCATGACTCTGACGACCGTGCAGCCGGACCAGCCGGAGGGCGCGCGCGTGCCGGACATGAAGGTGTCCGCCCGCCAGGTGTTCGGCATCGACAGCGATCTGGAGGTCCCGGCCTATTCGGAGACCGACCCGCATGTCCCCGATCTCGACCCCGACTACCTGTTCGACCGCGAGACCACGCTCGCCATCCTCGCGGGCTTCGCCCGCAACCGGCGCGTCATGGTCACCGGCTACCACGGCACCGGCAAGTCGACCCATATCGAGCAGGTGGCGGCGCGGCTGAACTGGCCCTGCGTGCGCATCAACCTGGACAGCCATGTCAGCCGCATCGATCTCATCGGCAAGGACGCCATCGTCATCCGCGACGGGCTCCAGGTCACCGAGTTCCAGGACGGCATGCTGCCCTGGGCGCTGCAGAACAACATCGCGCTGGTGTTCGACGAGTACGACGCCGGCCGGCCCGACGTGATGTTCGTGATCCAGCGCGTGCTCGAGGTCTCCGGCCGGCTCACCCTGCTGGACCAGCGCCGCGTGATCCGGCCGCATCCGGCGTTCCGCCTGTTCGCCACCGCGAACACCGTGGGCCTCGGCGACACGTCCGGCCTCTATCACGGCACCCAGCAGATCAACCAGGGCCAGATGGACCGCTGGTCGATCGTCACGACGCTGAACTACCTGCCGCATGACAAGGAAGTCGACATCGTCGCCGCCAAGGCGCCGCACTACCGCGACGGCGAGGGCCGGGACACGGTCTCGCGCATGGTGCGGCTGGCCGACCTGACGCGCCAGGCCTTCGTCAATGGCGACCTGTCCACCGTGATGAGCCCGCGCACGGTCATCACCTGGGCGGAGAACGCCGACATCTTCGGCGACATCGGCTTCGCGTTCCGCCTGACCTTCCTGAACAAGTGCGACGAACTCGAGCGCGCACTGGTCGCCGAGTTCTACCAGCGCTGCTTCGGCAAGGAACTGCCGGAATCCTCCGTCAATGTCGTCATGAGCTGAGGCGTGGCGGATCGCGGGTCCAACACCAAGCCGGGCGCGCCGCGGGAGGGGCCCGCGGAGCCGTTCAAGCGCGCCATCGCCGCGACGCTGCGCGCAATCGCCGGCGACGCCGAGGTCGAGGTGGCGTTCGCCTCCGACCGGCCGGTGCTCACAGGCGGGCGCGCCCGCCTGCCGGAGCCGCCGCGGCGCATGACCGCGCGCGACGCCGCGATCCTGCGCGGCCATGCCGACGCCATGGCGCTCAGGCTCGCCTGCCACGACCCCAAGGTCCACGGCCGCAACGTGCCGACCGGGCCGGGCGCGCGGGCGGCGTTCGATGCGGTGGAGCAGGCCCGGGTCGAGGCCATCGGCTGCCGGCGCATGGCCGGCGTCGCCGGCAATTTGTCCGCCATGCTGGACGACAAGTTCCACCGCGGCAGCTACGCCGACATCACCGACCGCTCCGAGGCGCCGCTCGAAGAGGCGCTGGGGCTCATGGTGCGCGAGCGCCTGACCGGCCAGAAGCCGCCCGCGGACGCGGTGCGGATGGTCGAGCTGTGGCGGCCGTGGATCGAGGAGCGCGCGGGCAAGGATCTCGACCGGCTCGACACCATCCTGGAGGACCAGGGCGCCTATGCCCGGGCCGTGCGCGACATGCTGGCGTCGCTGGAGATGGCGGACGAGCTCGGCGGCGATCCGGAGGACGGCGACGATGACGGCGAGGAGGGCGACCAGCCCGACACCGACGAGGGCGAGGGCGACAGCGAGGAGGCGGGCAACCCCAGTCCCGACCAGAGCGACACCGCCGAGACCGACGCCTCCGACGAGAACCCCGAGGACGGCGACACCGAGCAGGCCGATGCGCCGGCCTCCGAGCGTCCCGACGAGGGCGAGCTGGGCGACACCGAGGATGCGGGCGAGGAGGTGCGCGCCCGCCCGCGCCAGGGCAACGAGCCCATCGGCGGCGACTACAAGGTGTTCACCACCCGCTTCGACGAGACGGTGCGGGCGGAGGAGCTGTGCGACGCCGAGGAGCTGACGCGGCTCAGGGGCTATCTCGACAAGCAGCTGGCGCCGCTCCAGGGCGTGGTCGGGCGGCTGGCCAACCGCCTGCAGCGGCGCCTGCTCGCCCAGCAGAACCGCGGCTGGGACTTCGACCTGGAGGAGGGCGTGCTGGATCCGGCGCGGCTGCCGCGGGTGGTCATCGACCCGATGTCGGCGCTGTCCTTCATGCGCGAGAAGGATACCGATTTCCGCGACACGGTGGTGACCCTGGTGCTGGACAATTCCGGCTCCATGCGCGGGCGGCCGATCACGGTGGCGGCGACCTGCGCCGACATTCTGGCGCGCACGCTGGAGCGGTGCGGGGTCAAGGTGGAGATCCTGGGCTTCACCACCCGCGCCTGGAAGGGCGGGCAGTCGCGCGAGGCCTGGCTCGCGGCCGGCAAGCCGGCGACCCCCGGCCGCCTCAACGACCTCAGGCACATCATCTACAAGGCCGCCGACGCGCCCTGGCGGCGCGCGCGCAAGAATCTCGGACTGATGATGCGCGAGGGCCTGCTCAAGGAGAACATCGACGGCGAGGCCCTGACCTGGGCCTATCAGCGCCTCATGGGTCGGCCGGAGAACCGGCGCATCCTGATGATGATCTCCGACGGCGCGCCGGTCGACGACAGCACGCTGTCGGTGAACCCCGGCAACTATCTGGAGCGCCACCTGCGGGCCGTGATCGAGGAGATCGAGACCCGCTCGCCCATCGAGCTGATCGCCATCGGCATCGGCCACGACGTGACGCGCTATTATCGCCGTGCCGTCACCATCGTCGACGCCGAGGAACTGGCGGGCGCCATGACCGAGAAGCTCGCCGAGCTGTTCGAGGAGAATGCCGCGCCGGCGCCGCGCGGCCGCCGGGTCGCGTGATCCGCCGCGCAC
>JAEWEX010000347.1 GCA_023389135.1 Pseudomonadota bacterium
CGCCCGCGCAGCGGGCTCGACGCGAGCAGCGCTTGGCGCTCCTGCGGGGTCAACGGGCCGACCCGCGCCGCCGGCGGCCGGATCAGGGCGCGCTCGACGATCGAGGGCGTGCCGTTGCCCTCCAGGAACGACACCAGCGCCTCGCCCTTGCCGAGCTCGGTGATGACCGCGGCGGTGTCGAGCTTCGGGTTCGGCCGGAACGTCTCGGCCGCCGCCCGCACCGCCTTCTGGTCGCGCGGCGTGAAGGCGCGCAACGCGTGCTGCACCCGGTTGCCGAGCTGGGCGCCGACGGTGTCCGGCACGTCGATGGGGTTCTGCGTCACGAAATAGACGCCGACGCCCTTGGAGCGGATCAGCCGCACCACCTGCTCGACCTTCTCCAGCAGCGCCTTGGGCGCCTCGTTGAACAGCAGGTGCGCCTCGTCGAAGAAGAACACCAGCCTCGGCCGCTCCGGGTCGCCCACCTCGGGGAGCTGCTCGAACAGCTCCGACATCAGCCACAGCAGGAAGGTGGCGTAGAGCCGCGGGTTCTGCATCAGCTTGTCGGCGGCGAGGATATTGACGTAGCCGCGGCCGTCGCGGGTCGTGCGCATCAGGTCGGCGATCTGCAGCGCCGGCTCGCCGAAGAACGCCGCGCCGCCCTGGGTGTCGAGCACCAGGAGCTGGCGCTGGATCGCGCCCACCGACGCCTTGGCGACATTGCCGTAGCGCATGGTCAGTTCGTCGGCGTTCTCGCCCACATGGACCAGCATGGATTGCAGGTCCTTGAGATCCAGCAGCAGCAGGCCCTGCTCGTCGGCGTAGCGGAAGGCGATGTTGAGCACCCCCTCCTGCGCGTCGGTCAGGTTCATCAGCCGCGACAGGAGCAGCGGTCCCATCTCGGAGACGGTGGCGCGGATCGGGTGGCCCTGTTCGCCGAACAGGTCCCAGAAGATCGTGGGGAACTTCGCGTGGACATACGGGTCGAGGCCGATCTCCGCCGCGCGCTTGTCGAGGAAGTCCTTGGGCTCGCCCATGGCCGAGATGCCGGCGAGGTCGCCCTTGATGTCGGCGGCGAAGACGGGCACCCCCGCCTCCGAGAACCCCTCGGCGAGGATCTGGAGCGTCACAGTCTTGCCGGTGCCGGTCGCGCCGGTGACGAGGCCGTGGCGGTTGGCGAGCCTGAGCAGAAGGTGCTCCGGCTTGGTGCCGGTGCCGATGTAGATCGCGTCGTCGCGAAGCAGTTGCGTCCCGCCAGTCTCGTCCGTCACGCCCGATTCTCCCATGCGTCCGCAGCCTGGCACTTATAGGCGAACGCCATCCGCCCCGCCACGCCCGCGACGCTTGTGCTCGGCCTCCCCGGGCGGCACAATCGCCGCCGACACCTCCAACCGCCTTCCGCGGAGACCTTCCCCATGCAGGAACTGCTCGATCGCATGATGGCGAGCGCCGGCATCGACCGCCCGCTCGCCGAGACGGCGCTCGGCATCATCCTGAACTTCCTCAGCCGGGAAGCCCCGGACGATGCGGTCTCGCAGCTTCTCGACGCCATGCCGGAGGCCCGTGCGCTGGTCTCGGCGGAGCCGGCCGCCGGCGGGTTCGGCGGCTTCGGCGCCATGGGCGCGCTGAACGAGATGACCGAGGCGGGCCACACCATGCCGCAGGTCCAGGCCGTGACCCGTGAAGTCATCCACTTCGGCCGCGACACGGCCGGCGAGGACGTCGTGGGACGCATCGTCGGCTCGATTCCCGGCCTCGAAATGTTCGTGTGAGCGTCAGGCGTTGGTCATGGGGAAAACCACCTGAGGAGGACTGAGGTGTCTTATTCAATCGCCAAGATCGAGGGCATCGGGGCAAGCTTCACCAAGAAACTGCAGGCAACCGGCATCCGCTCCACCGCCGCGCTGCTGGAGCGGGCGAAGGACCCGAAGGGCCGCAAGGCGCTGGCCGCGGAAAGCGGCATCGACGAGGGCAAGCTGCTCAAATGGGCCAACATGGCCGACCTGATGCGCATCAAGGGCGTCGGCGAGGAGTATTCCGAGCTGCTGGAGGCGGCGGGGGTCGACACCGTCAAGGAGCTCAAGACCCGCAACGCGGCCAACCTCACCAAGGCCATGGCCGAGGCCAACGCCAAGAAGAAGCTGGTGCGGCAGATCCCGGCCGAGACGGCGGTCACCCGCTGGATTTCACAGGCCAAGAGCCTGCCGGCCATGCTGACCTACTGATCGCCGGTCACGCCTCCGCCAGGAGCGCGTCCAGCGACCGGACCGTGCGGTCCGGCGGCAGGTCGGGATATTCGTCGGGCGCGCCCGCGCGGTTGATCCAGACCGTGCGGAACCCGAAGGCGTGGGCGCCCGCGATGTCCCATCGGTTGGACGACTGGAACGACACGTCCGCCGGCGCGACGCCGAACCGGTCGGTGACGAGCCCGTAGGCCGCGGGCGCGGTCTTGTAGGTGCGCAGCGGGTCCACCGACAGCGAGGCGTCGACCAGCCCGCCCAGTCCGGCCGCGTCTACCGCGGAGGCCAGCATGGCGGGGCTGCCGTTGGACAGGATCGCGATCGTGGCCCCCCGTCCGCGCAGTTCCGTCAGGACGGCCGCCACCTCCGGATAGGCCGACAGGCGCCGATACGCGCTCAGGAGCCGCGCCCGCACGTCGGCCGGCACCGGGCCGGTGGCGGCGATGGCCGTGTCCAGGGCCTCGGCGGTGAGCGCCCAGAAGTCGCGGTAGCGCCCCGTCAGCGCCCGCACCCAGGAATATTCGAGCTGCTTCTGCCGCCACATGGCCGACAGCGCGTCCGCATGCGCGCCCACCTCGGCGCGGTGCGCCGCCACCGCGGCATGGACATCGAACAGTGTCCCGTAGGCGTCGAAGGCGTAGACGCGAGGTTCCATGATGCGCGCTCTCCCCGGAAATGTGCCCGGGACTCCCATCGCATGGGCCGGCCGGCGGCGAAACCGCGTCCTGCCTGCATGCAGCGCCGCGCATTTTGATCGCGGCGGGCGTTGACCCGGGCCCATCCCGCGGCTTCCATCGTCGCCCAGCTTTCAGGAGGCCTCCCCATGCCGCTTCCCGCCGCCCCCACCGCCACCTGGACCTGGATCGACGGGGAATGGCTCGAGGGCAACGTGCCGCTCTATGGCGCGCGCACCCATGCCGCCTGGCTCGGCTCCACCGTGTTCGACGGCGCGCGCGCCTTCGAGGGTGTGACGCCCGACCTCGATCTCCATTGCGCCCGGGTCAACCGGTCGGCCCCGGCGCTGGGGCTGCAGCCGACCATGAGCCCGGAGGAGATGGTCGGACTGGCGAAGGAGGGCGTGAAGCGCTTCGGTCCTGCCCCCTCGCTCTACATCCGCCCGATGTACTGGGCCGAGGCCGGCGGCTACTTCTCGGTGCCGCCCGATCCGTCGTCGACCCGCTTCGCGCTGGTCCTGCACGAGACGCCGATGCCCCAGCCCGCCGGCACGTCGATCATGCTGTCGCGGTTCCGGCGGCCGGTCTGGGACTGCGCGCCGGTGGACGCGAAGGCCGCCTGCCTCTACCCCAACAACGGCCGCGCACTCATGGAGGCGAAGGCCCGCGGCTTCGACAACGCCGTGCTGTGCGACGCGCTGGGCAATGTCGCGGAACTCGCCACCGCCAACATATTCATGGCCAGGGACGGCGTCGTGTTCACGCCCGCGCCCAACGGCACGTTCCTCGCCGGCATCACCCGCTCGCGCGTCGCGGCGCTGCTGCGCGGCGACGGGGTCGAGGTGCGCGAGGCGGCGCTGCACTGGAGGGATTTCCTCGACGCCGACGAGATCTTCCAGTCGGGGAATTACGGCAAGGTGCTGCCCGTCACCCGCATCGAGGACCGCACGCTCCAGCCCGGCCCGCTCTACCGCCGCGCCCGCGAACTCTACTGGGCATTCGCCCATGACGGCGCGGCCGCCGCCTGACCTGCCCGAAGTTTGATCGCCGGCCGGGGATGCCGCCGGCCGGCCGGGCGCTATTGTCGGGGGAGAACCGATCCCGGAGGCGTGCCCATGCGATACTGGCTCCCGGCGCTGATCGCGGCGCTCCTGCTGTCGCCGGCCGCGGCGCGGGCGCAGGAACCGGTCGACGTGGCGCTGGTGCTGCTGGCGGATGCGTCGGGCTCCATCGATCCCGACGAGCTGAGGCTCCAGCGCGAGGGCTATGCAGAGGCGCTGGCGAGCCCCGAGGTGCTGAACGCGATCCGCACCAACGCCCACCAGAAGATCGCGGTGGCGTTCGTGGAATGGGGCGCGCCGGAAAGCCAGGACATCGTCGCCGGCTGGACCGTGATCGCAGGCGAGGCCGACGCCCGCGCCTTCGGCCGCCGCATCGTCGACGCGCCGCGGCGCACCTATGGCTACAACTCCATCTCCAACGCCATCGGCGTCGCGCTGCGCCTGTTCGACGGCATGCCGGTGGCGCCCGAGCGCCAGGTCATCGACGTCTCCGGCGACGGCCCCAACATCGGCGGCCGGCCGATCCACGCCGCGCGCGACGAGGCGGTGGCGCGCGGCATCACCATCAACGCCCTGGCGATCCGCAACCGCGGCAGCTCGGTCGCCTGGTCGACGCAGCGCACCGGGCTTCCGCTGGAGGATTATTACAGGGACAACGTCATCGGCGGGCCCGGGGCCTTCGTGGTGCCCGCCGAGGACCGCGCCAGCCTGCTCCAGGCGCTGCGCACCAAGCTCGTGCTGGAGATCGCCCGGAGCGACCCCGCTCGACGCGGCGGCGAAAATGGCTAGGCTTGCGGCGACGACGCCAGTGGCGCCGAGACCGATTCCGGAAGGATGTGGAGTGATGAAACGGTTGATTCTCGCGGCGGTCGCCGCATTGATCGCGACGGGGACGGCCGGCGCCGACCCGGTGACCCATACGGTGCGCGAATTTTTCACGCTGCGGCCCTACCAGCCGCCGGCGACGCCGCAGGACTACGGCGGCGGCCGATGCGGCGGCGCGCCCGACGCCGGCATCTGGTGGGGCAGGTTCTCCGGCGGCAACGACGTGGAGAAGTTCACGCAGCTCCACACGGTGGAGGGCTGCTTCGCGAGCCGCGCCTCGTGCCAGGCCTGGCTGCAGGACCTCAAGACCGAGTTCAGCATCGTGCCGGTCTACAACCACTGCACCCAGGGCTACCGCACCGGCGGCAACCTGCCGCCCTGGTGGTCCAGGCGCTCCGATTGACCCCGCCGCCGGCGCTGCGGCCTGAAACAGGAACGGGGCCCGAGGGCCCCGTTTCCGCATCATGCCGGCAGGGCCGTGCTCAGACGGCCTTCTCGTAGAGGCTCTCGACATATTCCCAGTTGACGAGGTTCTCGACGAAGGCCTTGAGGTAGTCCGGGCGGCGGTTGCGGTAGTCGATGTAGTAGGAATGCTCCCACACGTCGACGCCCAGGATCGGCGTCGCGCCATGGACCAGCGGGTTCTCGCCGTTCGGGGTCTTCATGACGGCGAGCTTGCCGTCCTTGACCGCGAGCCAGGCCCAGCCCGAGCCGAACTGGCCGACGCCGGCCTGGATGAAGTCCTCCTTGAACTTGTCGTAGGAGCCGATGTCGCGGGTGATCGCGTCGGCGATCTTCTGCGGGGCCGCGCCGCCGCCATTGGGCTTCATCCAGTTCCAGAAATGCAGGTGGTTGTAGTGCTGGCCGGCATTGTTGAAGAGCGCCTGGTTCTTGCCGAACGAGCCCTTCACGACCTCCTCGACGCTCTTGCCCGCAAGGTCGGAGCCCTCCAGCAGCTTGTTGCCGGTGGTGACATAGGCATTGTGGTGCTTGTCATGGTGGAATTCGAGCGTCTCGGCCGACATGTAGGGCTGGAGCGCGTCATAGGCGTAGGGAAGCTCGGGAAGCTTGAAGGACATCGCAGGTCTCCGTTGTTTCGGATGATCCGGTGCACGCCGGGGAGGACAATCCCCGTTACATATGCGGGCTCTCCGGCGGCGACAACCGCCGGCGCGCTTGCGGAATGGTGCGGATCGCCTGCAAGATCGCCTGCCCGGGAACGGAAAGAGTAAGCG
>JAEWEX010000430.1 GCA_023389135.1 Pseudomonadota bacterium
CTCCTCCTGGTCGTGGGTCACGAACATGGCGGTGGCGCCGCTGGCGCGCAGGATGCCCTTGAGCTCGATCTGCATGATCTCGCGCAGGTTCTTGTCGAGGGCGCTGAACGGCTCGTCGAACAGGATCAGCGCCGGCTCGACCACCAGCGCCCGCGCCACCGACACACGCTGCTGCTGGCCGCCCGACAGGGTGGTCACAGGCCGGCCGGCCATGTGCGCCATGCGCACCAGCTCCAGCACATCCGCGACCTTGCGGGCGATCGTCTCGCGCGGCAGGCCACGGACCGACAGCCCGAAGCCGACATTCTCCTCGACCGTCATGTGCGGGAACAGCGCGTAGCTCTGGAACACCATGCCGAAATTGCGCCGGTTGGGCGGAACCCCGGTGATGTCGCGGCCACCCAGGGAGATGCGCCCGGCATCGGGAGCCAGCAGGCCCGCGAGAATGCGCAGGAGCGTCGTCTTCCCGCAGCCGGACGGACCGAGCAGGGTGACGAACTCGCCGGCGCCCACATCGAGTTCGAACGAGCGGAGCACCGGCACGGCGCCGAACGCCTTGCGCACCCCGCGGATGGCGAGGTAGCTGCCGCTCGCGGAAGCCGCGGGCTCCGTCGCCCGCGGCTCTGCAACGGCTGAGGACATCAGCCCACGATCTCGCGGTCGAAGCGGTCGGTGGTCTCCTGGAGCTTTTCGGAGAAGAAGCCCCAGTCGATGGCCACGAGATCCTTGGAGGGGATCAGGGCCGGGTCGGTGCGCGCCTCGGCATTGGTCGGCGCGCCGAAGAACTCCGTCATCCAGACCTTCTGGAATTCGAGGCCCAGGCATTCGTCGATCCACGCATCGGCCAGCTCGGGGCTGGCGGCGCCCTTGACCTTGGCGACGCCCTTGGGCATCGCGAACGAGCCCTCCTTGGGACGGGCGAGGTCGATGGGCGAGCCGGCGGCCTTGCGGGGCAGGGTGTAGGTGGTGAAGAAGCCGGCCGCCATCCACGCCTCGCCCTGCTCCAGAAGGGTCGCAGCCTTGGCGGACGCCGTGAAGACGTCGAGCAGGTTGAGCTTCAGCGTCGCCAGCCGCTTGAAGGCGGCATCGAGATCGTACTGGGCTTCCTTGAGCGGCTTCCCGGTCTCGAAATGCGCGGCCATGATCATGGTCACCGGCGCCTGCGTCGTCGTCGGATGCGGGATCAGGACGCGCTCCTCGAAGCCGTCGGCCCACAGCATCTCCCAGCTGTCGACGCTGGGGACTTCCGGCACGTAGTTCGAGATCGAGATCGCCGGCCACATATAGTTGACCCAGTTGCCGTCGCGGATGATCGCGTCGGGCACCAGCTTGCCCATGTTGGGCACCTTGGAGGTCGTCAGCTTCTCGATCAGATCCTCCTTTTCGGCGATCAGCAGGATGGGGTCGTCCATCATGACGACGTCGAACACGGGGTTCGCCCGGTTGGCCTGCAGCTTCTGGAGGTTCGGCAACGACTGCGAGCCGTCGTAGAGGACCTTGCAGTTGTACTTCTTCTCGAAGGCGGGGATCAGGTGCGCGCGCGTCGCGGCCTCCTGCCCGCCGGGACCGCCGATCCGAAGTTCTGCGGTCTGCGCGCGAACGATGGAAGGCGCTGCGAGTGCCGCGCCGGTGACGGCCGCACCGGCCAGCAACGTGCGGCGTGTCAGAGTTCGATGACCGGTCATGTTTCCCTCTTTGGGCGCGTTGATGGCGCGGAGTTGCGTCAGCCACCCAGCCAAGGGGCGGCGGCACCGGGACCGAACCTTGACAGCCGGGTTGCTCGGTCGTCAAGTCGCTTGACATAGCATGCGTGCCGCATTGTTGGGCATGCCTATGGAGTTGTCTTCCGCGGTCGGGTCGGCGATGGCCGGGGCGGCCTGCACCGCGCGGCCCTGCGCGGCCCTGCATTCGCGCGGCGGCGTTCCGGTTTTCGCCGCTGCCAATGGCCTGTAGCTTCCCCCTGTCGGCGATGGCGACAGGAGGCCCATCATTCAAGCATCTTCGGACCACGGAACGGGCCGGCCCAGGGCGCTGCTGGCCTGGGAATTCGGCTCCGGGCGGACGCATGCCAGCAACCTTCTGGGGGTGGGCCGGCATCTGGCGTCGCGGGGGGTCGACTGTGTCGCGGCGCTCTACGAGCCGTCGTTCGCGCCGGACTTCGCCGGCGCCGGAATCCCCGTGGTGCAGAACTATGTCTGGCCGCAGAGGCGCCGCGCCCCCATCGCCTGGGAGGAACGGCCGGTGCACGGCCTGGGCGACGTGCTGGGCAATCTGGGCTTCTGCGACCGCGGCGCGCTGCGGGCCATGCTCGGCCACTATGACGGGCTGTTTTCGCTGGCGCGGCCGGACATCGTGCTGGCGGACAATGCCTTCGGCGCGCTGCTGGCCGCGCGCGGGCGGTGCCCCGCCATCGCGCTCGGAACCAATGCCTGCCTGCCGCCGGTGCTGGGCGACGGCTTCGCCCCGCAGCCCGGAGCCGCGGGCCCGCCGTCCTGGCCGGAGGCCGCGCTGTGCGACGCCATCGGCCGTGCGCTGGAGGAGGCCGGCCGGCCGGCGCTCTCGCAACTGTCCGACATCCTCGACGTCGCCGCGGTGTTTCCGTTCGGCCCGCCCGAATTCGACCTCTACGGCGCGGTTCGCCAGGCGCCGGCGCTGCCGCCGCACGTGCCCGACCTCGACGGTCCGGTGACGCCCGGCGGCGGCGGGGAGGAACTGTTCGTCTATCTCCACGACTTCGTCCAGCACAGCCGCCCGCTGATGGACGCGCTGCATGCGGTCGAGCGGCCCATGCGGATCCACATCCCCGGCCTGGCGGCCGGCGAACGGGAGCGGTTCCCGCCCTGGTGCTGGGTGGAGGAAGAAGCGGTGCCTGTGGACCGCATCCTCAGGCATGCGCGCGCCGTGCTGCATCACGGCGGCCTGCACCTCGCCAGCATCTGTCTCGCGGCCGGCCTGCCGCAGGTGATCCTCGCCAAGGAACTGGACAACGAACTGTCGGGGCGGCTCGTGCAGCAGCGGGGGCTGGGCCACGCGACGCTGCTCGGCAAGGCGACGCCGGAATGGCTGGTGGCGTCCGCGCGGCGGGTCTTCGACGACGATGAACTGCGGCGGCGCTGCGTCGATGCCGCGCCGGAGTTCGGCCGCTGGCTCGACCGCGACCCGACGCTGGTGGTGGCGAGCGCCGCGATGGATGCGCTGGGGCTCGCCGGCCGGTGATGCGGCAGCGATGCTGCGCTATTTCGTGCGGGCGTCGATGGTTCCGTCCCAGTCCGCCGGGGCGGGCCCGGCCGGCATGAGGTCGATGCGCGCCGCATAGGCGGCGTACAGGCGAGCGAGGGCCGGCGGTGCAGTCCGGCGCGCATCCGCAAGCGTGATGCGGGCGGTGTCGCGGTCGCCGGCCCGCCAGGCTGCGAGATAGCGGGCGTGGCGGGTGGCGACATCGCGGAACGCGTCGGAGGCGGCATGCGCGGCGTCGCCCAGCAGCGCGAACACGGTGACCGCCCGGTCGCGGCCGACGACGCGCACGCGGTCGACCTCCAGGAAGGCGAGGTCGCCGGCCGCGGTCCTGGTCGCCTCCGTCACCAGCACCGCAACGCCATAGGTCTTGGTCAGCCCCTCGACGCGGGAGGCGAGGTTCACGCCGTCGCCGATGGCGGAATAGCTGAAGCGCTGCGCCGAGCCGAGATTTCCGACGCAGGCGGGACCGGTGTGCAGCCCGATGCCGATGGCAAGCGGCGCGGCCCGCCCGGCATTGAGCCGGTCCAGCGCCTCCAGCATGGCGAGCGCGGCAAGGCACGCCTTCCGCGGATGCCCGGCGATGTCCAGCGGCGCGTTCCAGAACGCCATCACCGCGTCGCCCATGTACTTGTCGATGGTGGCCTCCGACGACAGCAGCACCTCGGTCATGGGTGTCAGGAAGCCGTTAAGCAGGGCGGTCAGCTCGTCCGGATCCAGCGTTTCGGAAAGCGCCGTGAAGCCGCGGATGTCCGAGAACAGGACGGTGAGCTCGCGCGTCTCGCCTCCCAGCCTGAGCGCTCGGGGGTCGTCGGCCAGGCGCTCCACCAGCGCCGGCGCCAGGTAGTGGCCGAAGGCATCGCGGACCTGCTGCTTCTCGCGGTCGGTGAGCAGAAGCAGCAGCGGCATGGAGACTACGAACACCGCGGTGACGGTGCCGGCCGGCAGCAGCGGGTCGATCAGCAGCAGTCCGCCGGAGAACGCGCCCCATGACAGTCCGACGGCGGCGGCCACGAGGACAAGCGCGCCCAGCGTGCAGGCCACCGCGCCGGCCCGGCGCGCCAGCAGGATCAGCACGCCGCCCAGCAGGATCGCGGCCACGATCTCGGCGCCGAACGCCCAGTCCGGTCGCGACAGCGCCACCCCCGCCATGACCTGGTCGATGGCTTCGGCGTGGACGCGGACGCCGGCGACGCCCTGTTGCAGCGGGGTCACCACCAGGTCGCGCAGGCCGACGGCGCTGGTGCCGATCAGGACGATGCGGCCCTCGACCGCTGCGGCCAGTTCGGCGCCCGCGGCGGGGTCCAGCAGGCGCGCCGCCGGGACCACGGGCATGGAGGGCAGCCCGGAGTGGTAGATCCACAGCTCGCCACCGGGGCCCGTGGGGATTTCCAGCGCCCCGGTGCGCACCGCCACCATGGCGGGCGCGCCGGTGTCGGCCTCGCCGCTGGCGCCGGTCGAGCGAACCAGGATGGAGCTTGCCCCCTGCGCCACCCGCAGCGTTTCCAGCGACAGCGCCGGATAGAGGCTGCCTTGTGCCGAGGCGACCAGCGGGATCGAGCGCACGACGCCGTCATGGGTGGGCGGAAACGAGAAGAAGCCGAAGCCCCGGGCCGCCTCGGTCAGCGGTGCGAGGTTCGACACGCCGCCGCGGAAGTCGGGCAGGTAGGATTTCGGATCGGCGCCGCCGAAGGCAAAGCCGGCTCTGGGGGCGGGCAGGGTGCTGGCGGTCTCGCCGGAGATGGCGATGCCGGCGACGACGCTGCCGCGGGCGAATGCCTCCGCGAGCATCAGATCGTTGTCCAGCGCGGTGCGGTCGGCGGGCAGCACCACGGTCGCGCCGGCGCGCTCCAGCTCGCCTGCGACCCGCGCGAGCGAGCTGCGGTCCGGCTCCGGAAACACCATGTCGAAGGCGATCGCGGCGGCGCCGAGCTCGGTCAGGCGGTCGACCATGGCGGCAAGGGTGTCGCGCGGCCACGGCCATTGCCCCAGCCGCCGGATGGAGGCCTCGTCGATGTCCACCACGGTGACCGGCGCGCCCGCCTCCGCGCGGGGCTGCAGCCTCTGAT
>JAEWEX010000077.1 GCA_023389135.1 Pseudomonadota bacterium
ATCTTGGGAAACACCACGAGCTGGACGCCTGACAGGAGGCTGACGCCGAGCACATCCACATCCTCCTGGACGGCGGCCTCGACGACCTCGTCGGGCGTGCGGTGGAGGCCGGTGTAGATCACGTCCATGCCGGCGTCGCGCAGCGCGCGGGCGACGACCTTGACCCCGCGGTCGTGGCCGTCGAGCCCGACCTTGGCGAGCAGCACGCGGATCGGCTGATCCATCGCTCTTCCTCCCGGATGACTTTTTATTTTTCGTATTCCGTATACAATCATTCCGCCCAAGCGCGCTTGTCAAGCGCCTGAGAGCGGCGATCAGCCGGCAAGGGCGGAAGGGAAGTTCAGGCCGTGGGAATGATCGGGCTCAAGACGCTGAAGCCGGCGCGCACACTGGTGGACCAGACCTACGACACGGTGCTGGACGCCATCTGCGAGGGCGTGCTCAAGCCCGGCGAACGCCTGACGCAGGAGGAGATCGCCGCCCGCCTCGAGGTTTCTCGCCAGCCCGTGATGCATGCGCTGGCGATGCTGCGGGCGCAGGGCTTCGTCCAGGAGGCCGGCAGGCGTGGGCTGGTGGTGGCTCCGGTCGACCCGGCGCTGTTCGATGCCATCTACCAGTTCCGCGCGGCGGTCGAGCCCATGGCCGTCCGGCTTGCCACCCGACGGCTGACGCCGGCCGCCGCCTCCGGCCTCGGCGCGGTGGTTGCCCGGGGCCGTGCGGCGGTCGAGGCCGGCGCGCAGAAGGAGGTGCTGGCCGCCGACGTGGAGTTCCACTCGGCCATCGCCGAGCTGTCGGGCAACCCTGTGGTGGCCGACGCCATGCGTCTCAACTGGCGCCACCTTCAGCGCTCCATGGGCGAGGTGCTGCGCTTTCCAGGCATGACCATCGCGGTGTGGGATGAGCACGCGGCGATCCTCGACGCCATGGTCGCCGGCGAGGGCGCCACGGCCGGGAGGCTGATGGAGGATCATCTTATCGGCGCCTGCCGCCGCGTCACCGGTCGCGACATCGCGGCGGGAGCGCTCGGTGGCGGATGACACTTCAGAAATAAGCGCGTCCCGCCACAGGCGGGCAGGCCATGGTGTGGGTGGTGGGCACGGCTGGGATCGAACCAGCGACCCCTACGATGTCAACGTAGTGCTCTCCCGCTGAGCTACGCGCCCGTCACCACGACGACCGGCTGCGGGGGCCGGACGGGGCGTCTATAGCGGGTGCGGGAATGGCGCGCAAGCGGCTGTCACGTGGATGAAACGACACCGCGCCGGTCGGCCGGACTGCAGGACAACACGGAGGAACCATCCCATGAACCTCGCCCGCATGCTCAAGCGTCGCGCCGAGGCCGGCAAGCCGATCCGCGTCGGGCTGATCGGCGCCGGCAAGTTCGGATCGATGTTTCTCGCCCAGGCCCGGGTGACGGCAGGCATCCATGTCGCCGGCATCGCCGACCTGTCGCCCGAGCGGGCGCGCGCCGCGCTCGCCGCCACGGGGTGGGACGCGGAAGCCGCCGTCGCGCCGGGCCTCGACGCCGCGTTCGCCTCCGGACGCACGGCCCTGCTGGAGGACGGGGCGGCGCTGGCGTCGGCCGACGGCATCGACGTGGTCATCGAGGCCACCGGCCATCCGCGCGCGGGCATCGCGCATGCCATGGCGGCCATCGACCATGTGAAGCACGTGGTCATGGTCACCGTAGAGGCCGACGTGCTGGCCGGGCCGCTGCTCGCCGCCCGGGCGCGCAAGGCCGGCGTGGTGTATTCCATGGCCTATGGCGACCAGCCGGCGCTGGTGTGCGAGATGGTGGACTGGGCGCAGGCGTGCGGGTTCCGCGTGGTCGCCGCCGGCAAGGGGACGAAATACCTGCCGGCCTACCACGCCTCCACCCCGGAGACGGTTTGGGGCCACTACGGACTGACCCCGGAACAGGCGCGCGCCGGCGGCATGAACCCGCAGATGTTCAACTCCTTCCTCGACGGCACCAAGTCCGGCATCGAGATGGCGGCCATCGCCAATGCCACGGGCCTCTCCGCGCGCGAGGACGGCCTGCTGTTCCCGCCGGTCGGCGTGGATGCGCTTGCGCAGGATCTCGCGCCGCGCGCAGCAGGCGGGGTGCTGGATGCGAGTGGCGTCGTGGAGGTCGTCTCCAGCGTGGAGCGCGATGGCACGGATGTGCCGCGCGACCTGCGGTGGGGTGTCTATGTGGTGATCGAGCCGCAGGACGGCGACGCGAGGGGGGACTATGCCCGGCGCTGTTTCTCGGAATACGGGTTGGTGACCGATCGCGAGGGGCGCCGGACCGCGCTTTACCGGCCCTGCCACATGATCGGGTTCGAACTTGGCGTCAGCGTCGCGGCCGCCGCGCTCAGGGGCGAGCCCACAGGCGTCGGCGAGGCGTTCAACGCCGATGTCGTTGCAGTCGCCAAGCGGCCGCTTGCATCCGGAGAGACACTGGACGGCGAGGGCGGCCGCACCGTCTGGGGCCGGCTGACGACCGCGCGGCGCTCGCTTGCGGACGGGCTCCTGCCCATCGGGCTGGCACAGGGCGTGACGCTCAGGTCCGGCATTGCCGAGGGTGAACCGGTGCGCTGGGCCGATGTGCTTGTCGATGACGGCGACATCGCCGTCAGGACGCGACGCGAGATGGAGGCGGCATTCGGGGGGTAGCGCGACCCGCCAGCCTTCGGTCTCGCATTCCCCCTCCCCGGCCTGCAACTGGCCTCTTGGACCGGGCCGGCGGAACGATGACGGCGGTTAGGCCGCCTTCAGCATGCGATCGACCTCGTTGACGAGATCCTTGAGATGGAAGGGCTTCGACAGGATCTTGGCATCTTTCGGGGCCTGGCTGTCGGGGTTCAGCGCCACCGCGGCGAAGCCCGTGATGAACATGATCTTGATGTCGGGATCGAGGTCGGCCGCGCGGCGCGCGAGCTCGATGCCGTCCATCTCCGGCATCACGATGTCGGTGAGCAGCAGCTCGAACGGTTCCTCGCGCAGGCGGTGGTAGGCCGACAGCCCGTTGTCGAAGGATACGACGCCGTAGCCGGCGTTCTCCAGGGCGCGCACCAGGAAGCGGCGCATGTCGTCATCGTCTTCGGCCAGCAGGATCTTCGTCATCGGCGGTCGCGTCCGGTTTTCATGGCGCCCAAGTGGCGCGGCGCGGAGGATATCGCATCAGGCAGGGTAAACAGGCGGTTGAGCGGGTGGCCGATCCGCATGGACAGCACCAGAATCGCTTGGCACGATCGCCATGATCGCGCAAGACATGGCGACGGCCAACCGGATTGCGTTTCGCAGGCGACATGACCCCGAGCCCACCGCCCGACCTCGCGCCGCCCTTCGAGCTGATCGAGCCGGCCGCTCGCCGCTCGCCCGTGGTGCTCAACTCGCCGCATTCCGGCGCGCGCTATCCGGAGCCGTTCGTGCGCGCGTCGCGGCTGGATCCGCTGACGCTGCGCCGGTCGGAGGACGCCTTCGTCGACGAGCTGTTCCTTCCGGCGGTGCTGCTGGGCGCGCCAATGCTGCGGGCGCATTTCCCGCGGGCCTGGCTCGACGTCAACCGCGAGCCCTACGAGCTCGACCCCAGGATGTTCGAGGATCGGCTGCCGCCATTCGTCAATACCCGCTCCCTCAGGGTCGCAGGCGGACTAGGCACGATCGCGCGCATAGTCGGCGACAGCCACGAGATCTATCGCGGCCGCCTGCCGGTCGCCGAGGCGCTGGAGCGGATCGAGCGGGTATACAAGCCGTACCACGCCTGCCTCTACGGCGCTCTGGCCGAGACCCAGATGCGGTTCGGCGTGGCGTTGCTGCTGGACTGCCATTCCATGCCGTCCACCGGCAATGTCCGCGGCGAGCGGTTTCGTGCCGATGTGGTGCTGGGCGACCGCTACGGCACGAGCTGCGCCCCGGAAATCTCGCTCATGGTGGAACGCGCCCTGACCCAGGCGGGCTACACCGTCGCGCGCAACCGGCCCTATGCGGGGGGCTATATCACGGAGCACTATGGCAGCCCGTCCTCGGGCATCCACGCATTGCAGATCGAGGTCAATCGCGGGCTCTACATGGACGAGCAGCGGCACGTGAAGTCGGCAGGATTCGACCGTCTGCAGGCGGATCTCTGCAGGGCGGTGTCGCGGCTGGTGGAGTTTCCGTTCCACGACCTGATCGCGCCGCGCGCTGCCGCCGAATAGCCTGCCGCCGCAAAAAGAAAGGCCGCCCGTGAGAGCGGCCCAAGTCTAGGGAGGAAACGCCCAAGGAGGGCAGCGGGATCGCGTCTCCGCGATGCCGCACCGCAATAATTACATTGCAGCGCACAAATATCAAGCGACCCTTCGCGAATTTTTTTCACTGGCATCAGCGGTCGGATCCCAGGCCTTCCGATAGATGAACAGGCCCGCCGCCAGCAGCCCGGCAAGCGTCAGGAACATGGCGCGGTACGCATCCGGATCGCTCGCTGCCGCCACGTCCCCGCCGGAAAATGCCTGCATGACGAAGCCCGTCAGCGCCTGGAGCACGAACACGCCGCCCATGTTGGCGAGATTGAGCAGCGTCAGGCCGCGGCCGACATGGGCGTCGGCGAACAGCGTGCGGCCATGGGCGATCATGACCGAGGCATAGCCATTGACGAGACCGAAGGCCGCGAACCAGGCGATCAGCACGGCCGGTCCCGCATCGGGCACCGCGGCGATGAAGACCAGCAGCGCGACGCTCGCCGAGCCGCCGATCAGGACCGGCCGGCGATAGCCCCCCAGCATGCGGTTGGCCGAGCCCCACAGCAGCAGCCCGGCGATCTGGGCCACCGCCATCACCAGCAGCACGTTGCCGCGCTCCACCAGATCGTAGCCGTGGACGTCCGCAAGGAACGGCCCGCCCCACAGGCCGAACACCGTGACGAAGCAGCCATACACCACCGTGTGGATCGCGAACAGGCGCCATACCGAAGGCGTGCGGGTGACGGTCCTGAGCCCGGCGAAGGCCGCGCCCCAGCTCTCGCCGCGGGAGGTCGCCGGAGGCGCACCCGGGGGCGCATCGCGCACCACCAGAGCGATGATGACGGCCGTGACCGCGGCGATGGCCGCCACCGCGGCGAAGGTCGCGCGCCAGCCGAACGCCGCAGCCCCGTAGGCCAGCGGTGCGCTGGCGCCCAGCGTGCCGAGATTGCCCAGTGCCAGCAGTATCGCCGTCAGGAGGGCGAAGCGCTCCTTGGGGAACCAGCGCGCGAAGATGGCGAGCGGGCCCATCAGCAGGCACGCGCAGCCGACGCCGGTAATCGCGCGGGCCGCGATCAACTGTGCGAAGCCGTCGCTGGCCGCCATGCCGAGGCAGCCCGCCACGGCCAGCGCCAGGAACGCCACCATGACGGCGCGGGCGCCGTAGCGGTCCAGCAGCACGCCTGCCGGGATCTGGGCGGCGGCAAAGGTGAAGAAAAACACGCTGGCCAGCATGCCGAGGTCGGCCGGGCGCAGGCCCAGTTCTGCCGACAGGTCCGGGCCGATGACGCCGACCGTGTTGCGCAGGAACTGGCTGATGACATAGCCGCCGCCGAGGACGGTCACGAGGACGACCCGTCTGAGGTCGACGATGTCGGGCACGGGGCTCGCGTGCTGGTTCAATCGGGCGTCCTCCGGCGCGGATCTGCTGCGTCCGCGCTCGGGGCGGGGTTTTGCCCTCGCGCCCGCACCGGCGCAACCCGCCGGGGGCGCACGGCGGCATTGCCACGGGCGCGGGGCGCGCCTATCAACGCCGGGACGGGACGGCGGAGCTTTCGCATGACGGCGGTCGATTTCGAGGCGTTCGTGGACCGGCTGGCAGGGGTTTCGGGGGAGGCGATCCTGCCGTTCTTCCGCTCCGCCATCGGCGTCGAGGACAAGGGGCGCGGCGCGGCCTTCGATCCCGTGACCGCCGCCGACCGCGCGGGCGAGGCCGCCATGCGCCGCCTGATCGCGGAGACATTCCCCGGCCACGGCATCGTCGGCGAGGAATACGGCATCGAGCGCGACGAGGCGGAGTTCGTCTGGGTGCTGGATCCCATCGACGGCACCCGCGCCTTCATCACCGGCCTGCTCGCCTGGGGAACGCTGATCGGGCTGCTGCGCGCCGGCAACCCTGCCTACGGGCTGATGCACCAGCCCTTCACCCGCGAGCGGTTCTGGGGCGACGGCGGTTCTGCGCGCTACCGGGGTCCGGCCGGCGAGCGGCGGCTGCGCACGCGAAGCTGCGCGCGGCTGGAGCAGGCCGCGGTCTCCGCCACTTCGCCGCGGATGTTCGCCGGACAGGAGCTCGATGCGTTCCTGGAGATCGAGGGGCGGGCACGGCTGACCCGCTTCGGCGGCGACTGCTACGCCTATTGCATGCTCGCCGCCGGCCACATCGATCTCGTCATCGAGAGCGGCCTGCAGCCCTACGACATCGTGGCGCTGATCCCCATCATCGAGGGCGCGGGCGGCGTTGTCACCGACTGGGCGGGCGGCCCGGCAACGCGCGGCGGGCGCGTGATCGCGGCCGGCGACCGGAAGGTGCATGCGCAGGCGATCGAGCTGCTGTCGCGTGCGGTGTAGGGGAGGCGGCGTGCCGCCTCGCGAGAATGGATGCGGGGGGCGAACCGCACCCGGATGACAATCGTCGCGCGGGGTGGTGAACTCCGGCCATGGATTTCGCGCTCTCACCCGACATCGCCGACATCGCCGCCCGCACCCGCGCCTTCGTGGAGACGCGGCTGATCCCGCTGGAGGCGGATCCACGCTCCTACGACGAGCATGAGAACATCCGGCTCGACCTGCTCGACGCGGTCAGGGCCGAGGCCCGGCGGGACGGGCTGTGGGCGCCGCAGTCACCGAAGGATCTGGGTGGCATGGACCTGCCGGTGGTGGCGTGGGCCGCCATGTACGAGGAGGCCAACCGCTCCATCTTCGGACCGGCCGCCTTCAACTGTGCGGCTCCCGACGACGGCAACATGCGCATCCTCTCGCGCGTTGCGACGCCCGCCCAGAAGGCGCGCTGGCTCGCGCCGATCGTGGCCGGCGATGTGCGCTCGTCATTCGTCATGACCGAGCCGGCGCCCGGCGGCGGCTCCGACCCGACCATGATCCGCACCCGGGCGGAACGGCGCGGCGACCGCTGGGTGGTGACGGGCCGCAAATGGTTCATCACCGGGGCCGGGGAGGCCCGGCACTTCATCCTGATCGCCCGCACCTCGGACGATGCGCGCAGGGGCCTCACCGCGTTCCTGTTCGACCGCGACCAGCCGGGCTGGGAGATCGTCCGGCGGATCGGGATCATGGGGCCGGAAGAGCATGGCGGCCATTGCGAGCTCGCTTTTCATGGCCTCGAGATCCCCGACGAGAACAGGCTGATGGACGTCGGCGACGGGCTCAAGCTGACGCAGATCAGGCTCGGACCGGCCCGCCTGACCCATTGCATGCGCTGGCTGGGCCTTGCGCGCCGCTGCCTGGAGATCGCGCAGGGCTACGTCGCGGACCGCGAAGGATTCGGCGTCCGGCTGGCAGACCGCGAGACCGTCAAGGTGGCCCTCGGCCGCGCCGCGCAGGCGGTCGAGGTCGGGCGCCTACTCACCATGCGGGCTGCATGGCGGCTCGACCGTGGCGAGCGGGCGCGTACCGACATCTCCATGGCCAAGGTCCATGTGGCGGACGCGCTGCATCTCGCCGCCGACACCGCGATCCAGCTCCAGGGCGCGCGGGGCTATTCCAAGGACACGGTGGTGGAGTGGATCTACCGCTATGCCCGGCAGGCGCGGCTGGTCGACGGCGCCTCCGAGGTGCACATGATGGTGCTGGCCGACGCGTTCCGGGCCGAGGGCCGCGACTTCTGGCGCTGGGACTGACGTCCCCGCGTCAGGCCCCGGTCCAGCCCGCCACCGCGCGCTCGAACTGGTCGGCGACCGATGTCCAGCGGCCCTCATGGCCGGATGCGGCGCCCGACAGGCCGCGCTCGATGGCGGCGCATACCGCGTCCGCGGTGTCGTCGTCCACGTTGGACAGGGTGACCAGCAATTCGCCGTCCAGCGCCCGATGGTGCCACACGATGATGGCGGGGTCGCCCGCCGCCAGCCATCCCGCAAGCGCCGCCGCCGAGGCGCCGGCGCGGGCGGGATCGATCCGGAGCGAGGCCTGCCGGCCCCTGGCTGCGGCGCTGACGCCCGGCAACGCACCCAGCCGTTCGCACGTGCGGCCGAGCCGTGCGGCGAGCCTTGCCGCCTCCGCCCCGGCGTCGCGGGCCTCCCAGGCCTCCAGCGCGGCGATGGCCCCGATCACGCCCTCCTTGCCGACCTTCATGGGCCGGCCGATGCCGTGCTCCTGGAACATGCAGGCATGGACCATCCCGCGGCGGCCGGCCACATAGCCCGCGGTCAACGAGCGAAACCCCTTGTGAGCGCTCCACAGGACGAGGTCTGCGCCAGCGGCAACATAAGGCGCGGGATCGGGAACGGAGGCCGCGTCGACGATGACCGGCACCCCGCGCTCCTGGCACACGGCGACGAAGTCCTGCAGCGGGATCATGCCGTGCGGCGCGGTCAGGTGTGAGACGACGAAGAGCGCCGCTGCGGTATTGTCGTTCAGCGCGTGGCGGAGCTGGTACAGGCCGGTCTGGTGCGCCGCGCCGATCTCCACCACCCGGGCGCCCGCGATCCGGGCGTTCTGCGACACGTGATGGCCGTAGCTGACCTCGTGGCCGCGCTGGAGGACCACCTCGTTCTTCATGCCGCGCGTATCGGGCAGCTGCTCCACCCGGCCGAGGTCGCACCCGGTCATGGCGCCCGCCACTCCCATGGCGATGCCGGCTGCCGTGCACCCGGTGACGCAGCCAGCTTCGGCCCCTGTCGCGCGGGCGATCGCCACGGAGGCCGCCGCCTGCAGCTCGTGCATCATCACGGAATGCGGCGCCAGCCGCAGCACGGCCTGCAGCACCTCCTCGCGGACGGGGGAGGCACCATAGGGCGTTTCCGTGCCGGATACGTTGATCACCCGACGCAGGCCATGGCGGCCGAAAATGTCGTTGGACGCGCCCGGCGTCATCGGCCGGCCTTGTCTGCGAACCGGTTCGCCCAGTCGAACATCAGCTCCATGGTGCGCAGCGTCGCACGCACGACGAGGCGCATGCGCTCCTCGATCAGCGTGCCCTGATCGTCGACGGTGCCGAGACCGGGATTGAAGATCGCGTTGGCGTCTTCCGCCTGCCCCGGAAGCACGCCCATCTTGGCCATGGCGAGGTTCATGATCTGGGCGCCGGCGATGCGGTCTTCGTTGGTGAAGATCGGGATGCCCGGCCGTCCCGAGCCGGCCTGCCAGGTGCGCTCGTAATTGATCTCCACGCCGCCGAGATTATAGGACTTGGTGACCACGAGCCCCTCGGGCAGGCGGCCGCGCCAGCGGGCCACCTCGTCCTCGACCACGGCGTGGGTGGCGTCGATGGGTCCGGTGAAGCGCTCGGGCGCGTCGCGCAGCATCCGCAGCGCCGCGACGATGCCGAGCATCGACATCTTGCCGGGATCGGCGGCGACATGTGACGACTTGCCGTGGGCCGAACTCGTG
>JAEWEX010000156.1 GCA_023389135.1 Pseudomonadota bacterium
GCGCTGATCGTGCTGCTTGCGGCTGCGGCAGGCGTATTCGCCCCGGAGCCGGACGCGCGGATCGACACCCTTTCCCGCCAGGTGGCGGCGCTGGAGACCGGCGCCGGCCAGGCGGCGGATGCCGCCGGCGTCGAGAGCAGCATCGGCGAGGTGCGCACCGTGGCGGAGGCTGCCAGCGCGTCGGCCGACGACGCCGCCGCTGCCGCGACAGCCCAGTCGCAACGCATCGACCGCCTCGCGGCGGACGTCTCCGGCATGGCCGGAAGCCTCAAGGGCTTCGAGCAACGCCTCGGAGGGCTGTCGGAGGACATCGAGGCGCTGGCCGCTCGCATCGATGCCGGCCCGGGCTCGGATCCGGCGCTGACCGGTCGCGTCGAGGCGCTGGCCGCCGAGCTGCGCGCTGCGCGAGAGGCGCTGGCGACGGTGGCCAAGGAGGCGGAGGCGCCGCCGCCGCCCAATGACGGCGCGCTGGCGCTGGCGACCCTCACATCGCTGGAGAGCGCCTATGACCGCGGCGGACCCTACGCCGCCGAACTCGCCACGCTCAGGATGCTGCTGCCGGGCGGCGACTACACCGCCGTCGAAGCCGACGCGGAGGCGGGCCTTCCCTCCGCCACGGAGATCGCCCGACGCTTCGCCGCCGCAATCGAGGGCGCGCCGGCGCCGACGGCCGCCGCCGGGGACGGCGTGCTGGACCGCCTGATGGCCAACGCCCGCAGGCTGGTGCGCGTCACGCCGGTAGGCGAGCCAGAAGGATCGGCCCCCGAGGCCGTTCGCGCCCGTGTGCTCGCCCGCCTCGGCCGCGGCGACCTCGCAGGCGCACTGTCGGAATATGATGCGCTGGACGAGGCGGCGAGAGCCGCCGCCGCCGAACCCGCCGCACTGGCGCGCCGCCGCGTCGCCGGCGTCGAGAGCATGGCCGCGCTGCGTCGCGCCGCACTTGCGCGTCTCCAGGAGCAGTCCGCACGATGATCCGCGTCCTGATCTATCTCGCCGCCGTGCTCGCGGCGGCCTTCGGCGCCGTCTGGCTGGTCAACCAGTCCGGCGACGTGTCCATGGTGTTCGGCGACACGCGCTACCAGGTCTCGCTGCCCGTCGCGGTGGTGGCGCTGGTGGTGCTGGTCGCGGCCATCATGTTCGTCTGGAAGCTCGTCACCATCACGATCCACGGGCCGGAGGCGATCTCCGGGCTCGTGCGCAGCCGGCGCAAGAAGAAGGGCATAAGGGCGGTGACGCGCGCACTGGTCGCCGCGGGCGTCGGCGATGCCCGCAGCGCCCGGCGGGCGGCGCGCGATGCCGAGCGACTGTTGCCGGGCGACCCGCTGGCGCGGCTGGTGGAGGCGCAGGCGGCACAGCTGTCGGGCGACGGGCCTGCCGCCTCGCGCGCCTTCCAGGCGATGGCGGACCTGCCGGAGACCCGCGCGCTCGGACTGCGCGGGCTCTATGTCGAGGCCCGCCGCCGCGGCGACGCCATGACCGCCCGGACGCTGGCGGAAGAGGCGCTGTCCACCACCCCCGACGCGCCCTGGGCCGGTCCGGCGCTGCTGGAGTTCCAGTGCGCCGCCCGGGACTGGGCGGGGGCGCTCTCCACTGTGGAGCGCAACGCCGCGGCGAAGACCGTGACCCGGCCGCAGGCAAAGCGCCAGCGCGCGGTCCTGCTGACCGCCATGGCTGCCGATCAGGCCGACGCAGACAGCCAGCGCGCCATCGCCACCGCGCTGGATGCGGTGCGGCTCGCGCCGGACCTGGTGCCGGCCGCGGCGCTTGCCGCGCGGCTGCTTGCGGAGAGCGGCGATCCCCGCCGCGCGGCCAAGGTGGCCGAGGCGGCGTGGAAGCGCAGCCCGCATCCGGACCTGGCCGAGGCCTATCTGCGCGCGCGGCCGGGCGACACCGCCCAGGACCGGCTGAAGCGCGCGCGCATGCTGGCCTCCAAGGCGCCCGGCCATCCGGAATCGCTCATGGAACTCGCCGGCGCCGCCCGCGACGCGCGCGAGTTCGAGCTGGCGCGCAGCACGCTGGCCCCGCTCGTCGAGAAGGGCGCGACGGTTCGGGTCTGCGTGCTCATGGCCGAGATCGAGGAGGCCGAGCACGGCGACCGCGCCGCGGCGCGGGGCTGGCTCGCCCGCGCGCTGACCGCTCCGCGGGACGCGGCCTGGATCGGCGACGGCATGATCCTGGCGGAATGGCAGCCGGTCGGCCCGCGCAGCGGCACGCTCGACGCGGTCGAGTGGCGCGAGCCGGTGGAGACGCTGGCCTCGGCGCACATGCCCGTGCTGGACGCGGCGCTGGAACCGGAGCCGGAGCCCGATATGTCCGCCGCGCTGGTGATCGCTCAGGGTCCCATGCCGCTGGAGCAACCGCTGCCGAAGCCGATCGTGGTGCCGGCGCCGGCGGAGCCCGCCGCCGAGCCCGAGACATCGCCTGCCGCCGTTGCCGATGCCGCCCGGGAGCCGGTCGCCACGGAGCAGCCGAGGAGCGACGCTGGGCAGGCTGCCGCGGGGCCCGACCCGGCCCGGCGTCCGCAGCCGAAACTCGAAATCGTGCCGGAGGTCGACCTACCCCCGCCGCCGGACGATCCCGGCCCCGGCGGCGATCCGCTGGAGGACGAGGGCCGCCCGCCGCTGCGCGCGCCGGTGGCCGGCCCGCCATAGCGCGCCGGCGGACGCAGGCCCCGGCCCTTCACATGTGGATGGCGCGCTTCTCCACGGCCAGCGCGGCTTCCTTCACGGCCTCCGAGCGGGTCGGATGGGCGTGGCAGGTGCGCGCCAGATCCTCCGACGACCCGCCGAACTCCATGAGCACGGCGGCCTCGTGGATCAGTTCGCCCGCCTCGGCGCCGACGATGTGGCAGCCCAGAACGCGGTCGGTCACGGCATCCGCCAGGATCTTCACGAAGCCGTCCGTGGTCTGGTTGACCTTGGTGCGGGCATTGGCCGTGAAGGGGAACTTGCCGACCGCGTAGTTGACGCCCGCGGCCTTGAGCTCCTCCTCGGTCTTGCCGACGGAGGCCACCTCCGGCGCGGTGTAGACCACGTTGGGAATGACGTCGTAGTTCACATGGCCCGCCCTGCCGGCCAGGATCTCGGCAACCGCGATGCCCTCGTCCTCGGCCTTGTGCGCCAGCATCGGCCCGGCGATGGCGTCGCCGATGGCGTAGACGCCGTCCACGGACGTCTTGTAGTGGCCGTCGGTCTTCACCCGCCCGCGCTCGTCCAGGGCGACGCCCGCCGCCTCCAGCCCGAGGCCCGCGGTGTAGGGCGTGCGGCCGATGGCGACCAGCACCACGTCGGCGTCGACGGTCTCGGCGGCGCCGCCGGCGGCCGGCTCGATCGTCGCCTTGAGCTTGTCGCCGGAGGCGTCGACGCCGGTGACCTTGGCCCCCAGCTTGAAGGCGATGCCCTGCTTGGCGAGGATGCGCTGGAACTGCCTGGAGACCTCGCCGTCCATGCCGGGCAGGATGCGGTCGAGAAACTCCACCACGGTGACCTTGGCGCCGAGCCGGCGCCACACCGAGCCAAGCTCCAGCCCGATCACGCCGCCGCCGACCACGATCATGTGTTCGGGCACCTTGTCCAGCGCGATTGCGCCGGTTGACGACACGATCCGCTTCTCGTCGATCTCGATGCCCTTGAGGCGCGCTACGTCGGAGCCCGTGGCGATGACGATGGCCCTGGTCTCCAGCACCTGCGGCTCGCCGCCCTCGGGCGTGACCTTCACCCGGCCGGCCGCCTCGATGCTGCCGGTGCCGTGGAAGGTCTCGACCTTGTTCTTCTTGAACAGGAAGTCGATGCCCTTGACGTTGCCGTCGATGCCCTGCGTCTTGAAGGCCATCATGGCCTTGAGGTCGAGCTTGGGCTTGCCGACCACGATGCCCATGGCCGGGAAGTGGTTCGCGGCGTCATCGAACAGGTGGGAGGCCTGCAGCAGCGCCTTGGAGGGGATGCAGCCGACATTGAGGCAGGTGCCGCCATGGGTGGCGCGCTTCTCGACCACCGCCACCTTCATGCCGAGCTGCGCCGCGCGGATCGCGCAGACATAGCCGCCGGGGCCGGTGCCGATGACGATGAGGTCGTAGGTCAAGTTGTTTGTCCTTTGTCCCGTCTAAAGATACACCGACCTTCTCGTCGCAAGGCTGGCGCAACGATATCCGGCGAGAGGTCAGGGTCACCGATCTGCAGATCGACCGATAGCGGCAGGCGCCTATTCAAATCGGAACGCCAGTCTCCGGCATTCTCAATCCATATACTTGCCCGGTCGACTTCGGATCCCTCGATCAAGACCACAGCAACATCGAGGTCGCTGGTCTCATCATGATCGTCGCGCACCCGGCTTCCGAACAGCCAGAGCTCAGAAATAAGAGGCTCCTGCTGCGCCCAGTCAACGAGTGAACGAAGCAAGGCTTCATCCACTCCCGCCCTCACAGATCCATCACGAGCCGCGCCGGATCCTCGATCGCTTCCTTGACCCGCACCAGGAAGGTCACCGCCTCCTTGCCGTCGACGATGCGGTGATCGTAGCTCAGCGCCAGATACATCATCGGCCGCGCGACGATCTGGCCGTTCTTGACCACCGGCCGCTCCTCGATGCGGTGCATCCCCAGGATGCCCGACTGCGGCGCGTTGAGGATCGGGGTCGACATGAGCGAACCGTAGACGCCGCCATTGGAGATCGTGAAGGTCCCGCCCTGCATGTCCTCCAGCTTCAGCGCGCCGTCACGGGCCTTGCGGCCGTAGTCGGAGATCGCCTTCTCGACATCCGCGATGGACATCTGGTCGGCGTCGCGCACCACGGGAACCACCAGGCCCTTCTCGGTCCCGACCGCCACGCCCACATGGTAGTAGTTCTTGTAGACGATGTCGGTGCCGTCGATCTCGGCGTTGACGGCGGGCACGTCCTTAAGCGCCTGGATCACGGCCTTCACGAAGAAGCCCATGAAGCCGAGCTTCACGCCGTGCTTCTTCTCGAACAGATCCTTGTACT
>JAEWEX010000187.1 GCA_023389135.1 Pseudomonadota bacterium
GCCTGCAGGGCCCGGCCGTAGGAGAAGGTGAGCTTCCAGGGCAGCCCGCCGATCCTGTTCATGGCGTCGAGGTTGGCGGTGGCCTGCTCGTCGGACTGGCCACCGGACAGGAAGGCGATGCCGGGCACCGCCACCGGCACGGTCTGGCGGAACAGCCGCACGGTCTTCTCGGCGACCTCCTCGGGGCTGTTGACGGTCCCGGACTTCTTGCCGGCGATCACCATGTTGGGCTTGAGCACCGTGCCTTCCAGCACGACCCGGGCGGCGTAGAGCTCGACATAGAGCTTGATCAGGACCGCCTTGGTCACCTCGTAGCAGGCGTCGATGTCGTGGGCGCCGTCCATCAGCACCTCCGGCTCGACGATCGGCACGATGCCGGCCTCCTGGCACAGCGCCGCATAGCGGGCGAGCGCATGGCAGTTGGCGCCGATGGCGGTGGCGGAGGGAATGCCGGCGCCGATGTCGATCACCGCGCGCCACTTGGCGAAGCGCGCGCCGAGATCGTGGTATTCGGCGAGCCGCTCGCGCAGCCCGTCCAGGCCCTCGGTGACGGTCTCGCCGGGGAAGCCCGCCAGCGGCTTGGCGCCGGCGTCGACCTTGATGCCGGGGATCGATCCCGCCGCCTGGATGATGTCCACCAGCGGCGTGCCGTCGGCGGCCTTCTGGCGGATGGTCTCGTCGTAGAGGATGACGCCGGAGATGTTTTCGCGCATGGCCGTGCCGGTGCGGAACATCATCTCGCGATAGTCGCGGCGGTTGTCCTCGGTGGAGGTGACGCCGATGGCGTCGAACCGCTTCTTGATGGTGCCTGAGCTCTCGTCCGCGGCCAGGATGCCCTTGCCGTCGGCGACCATGGCATTTGCGATATCTTCGAGCCGGTCCATGTGCGTCATCGTCTCCCGATCAGGTTGCGTTGGCTTTGTGGCGCAAGGCGTCGACGCCGGGAAGCGCCTTGCCTTCCATCCATTCCAGGAATGCGCCGCCCGCCGTCGAGACGTAGGAGAACGCCTCGGCGACGCCGGCATTGTTCAACGCGGCCACGGTGTCGCCGCCGCCCGCGACCGACATGAGGCCGCCTTCGGCCGTGCGCTCGGCGGCGACCCGCGCGATGGCCGTGGTGCCGGCGTCGAACGGCTCGGTCTCGAAGGCGCCCACGGGGCCGTTCCAGACCAACGTCCGCGCGCCCTTCAGCGTTCCGGTCACGGCCGCGACCGTCTCGGGGCCTATGTCCAGGATCATCTCGTCGGGGCCGACCTCGCCCACGGGAACGGTGCGGTGCTGCGCGTTGGCCGCGAACTCCGTCGCCACCACCGCGTCCACCGGGAGAATGATCTCGCACCCGCCGGAACGCGCCTGGCGCAGGATCGAGGCCGCCGTGTCCAGCATGGTGCGCTCGCAGAGCGACCGGCCGATGTCGATGCCCTGCGCGGCGAGGAAGGTGTTGGCCATGCCGCCGCCGATCACCAGCGTGTCGACCTTGAGCGTAAGCGCGCCCAGCAGTTCGAGCTTGGTCGAGACCTTGGCGCCGCCGACGATGGCGACGACCGGGTGGTTGGGCCGGCCGAGCGCGCGCTGCAGGGCGACAA
Organism: Pseudomonadota bacterium; assembly: GCA_023389135.1. Lineage (GTDB taxonomy): Bacteria > Pseudomonadota > Alphaproteobacteria > Rhizobiales > Methylopilaceae > Agaricicola. The sequence goes on from JAEWEX010000187.1 coordinate 1,587, forward strand.
GCTCCGCCGCCATGGCGCGGCCGGCATAGGCCGGCAGCACATGCGTGATGCCCTCGGTGGAGGCGTGCGCACGGTGGGCCGCGGAGAAGGCGACGTTGACGTAGATGTCGCCGTGCTCGGCGAGCGCGGCGGCGAAGTCCGGGTCGTTGGCCTCCTCGCCGGGATGGAAGCGCGTGTTCTCCAGGAGGATCACGTCGCCCGGCGCCATCAGCTCCAGCGCCTCCTCGACCGCGGGGCCGATGCAGTCCTCCCCGAACGCCACCGGCTTGCCGAGGGCCTCCGCCAGCGGCTCGACCACCGGCAGCAGGGACTGGTCGGGGTCGCGCCGGCCCTTCGGCCGCCCGAAATGGGCGAGCAGCAGCACCCGGGCGCCCTTGTCCGCGATCTCGCGGATGGTCGGGACCACGGCGCGCAGCCGGGTCGCATCGGTCACGCGGCCGCGCTCCATGGGCACGTTGAGGTCCACGCGGACCAGCACCCGCTTGCCGGCGAGCTTGACGTCGTCGAGGGTCGGGAAGGTCATGGCTTCAGATAATTGCCTGTCGTGAACACGATTGCTGCCACGCCGAACAGAAGGGTGGCGAGAATTGCAACGGTCTGCCATGTGGTCGGGAGCGCCTGCAATCGACCTTCGATCCCGGCCATCCTGCCGTTTATGGCCGCGATCGATACCTGGATCGCGCCGAGCCGGGCCTCAATCGCACGCAGAACCGACTTCACATCCCGTACGTCTTCCTCAAGCCGCGCCACTTGCTGTTCCAACATCGGCTCCTCCGGCCCGCCGGTTCCAGACGTGCTATCACCACCACCGGGGAAACGCATCAGTTCGGCGGTCATCGCGTCTCTGCAATCGGCTTTGAGGCGCTTCGCAACACGCCGGTCAGATGCTGCTCGATGTGCCCGCAGCGAACGCAGGCCAGCGACAGCACCGGATGACGGCTGTCGGTAAGCGGTCCGTCGGCCAGCCGGGGCGCCGGAGCATCCGGCAGCACATAGAAGCGGTCGAACCCGCATCTCAGACAACTGATCTCCGGGAAACTCGCCTTCATCAGGCCGGCGAGTTCCTCGAAGTCGTCGTTGATCTGCGGCGTATGGTTCATGTCAATCAGGATACCACATTCCGTCAGGCCAGCTTGCCCATGGCCACCGCGGTGTCGGCCATGCGGTTGGAGAAGCCCCATTCGTTGTCGTACCAGGACAGGATCCGCACCAGCGTACCGTCCATGACCTTGGTCTGGTCGATGGCGAAGGTCGAGGAGTGGGCGTCGTGGTTGAAGTCGATGGAGACGTTGGGGGCCTCGGTGTAGCCGAGCACGCCCTTGAGCTCCTGGGACGCGGCGCGCTTCACCGCCTCGTTGACCTCGTCCTTGGTGGTCGCGCGGGAGGCAACGAACTTCAGGTCCACCACGGAGACGTTGGGCGTCGGCACCCGGATCGCCACGCCGTCCAGCTTGCCGTTGAGCTCGGGCAGCACCAGGCCGACCGCCTTGGCCGCGCCCGTGGAGGTCGGGATCATGCTGAGCGCCGCGGCGCGGCCGCGGTAGAGGTCCCTGTGCATGGTGTCCAGCGTCGGCTGGTCGCCGGTATAGGCGTGGATCGTGGTCATGAAGCCGCGCTCGATGCCGACGGCGTCGTTCAGCACCTTGACCACGGGGGCCAGGCAGTTGGTGGTGCAGGACGCGTTGGACACCACCAGGTGGTCGCGGGTCAGCCTGTCGTGGTTGACGCCGTACACCACGGTGAGGTCGGCATTGTCGGCGGGCGCGGAGACGAGGACGCGCTTTGCGCCGGCGTCCAGATGCGCCTTGGCCTTGTCCTTCGACGTGAAGATGCCCGTGCACTCCAGGGCGATGTCGACGCGGAGATCCTTGTGGGGCAGCTCCGCGGGGTTGCGGACGGCGGTGACCCGGATTTTGCCATGCCCGACGTCGATCCAGTCCTCGCCGGTCTTCACCTCCTGGGGGAAGCGGCCGTGGACGCTGTCGAAGCGCAGCAGGTGGGCGTTGGTCTCGACCGGTCCGAGGTCGTTGATCGCCACCACCTCGATGTCGGTGCGTCCCGACTCGACGATGGCCCGAAGCACGTTGCGCCCAATGCGCCCGAAACCGTTGATCGCGACACGAACCGCCATTCCATGAACTCCCTTGTCCGTCAGAGCGGGCGGAGAGGCCCTCGCCTCAGCCCGTGACCTTTTCCCTGGCCGCGGCGGCGACTGCCTCCGCGGTGATGCCGAAATAGGCGTAGACTTCCTTGTAGGGCCCGCTGGCGCCGAAGCCGTCCATGCCGACGAACGCGCCGTCGGTGCCGATGATCGCGTCCCAGCCCATGCGGATCGCCGCCTCCACCGCCACGCGCACCGGCGCGGCGCCGATGACCTCGGAGCGGTATTCGTCCGACTGCTCCAGGAACAGGTCCATGCAGGGCACGGACACCACGCGGGCGGAAATCTTCTCGCGCTCCAGGATGGCCTGGGCCTCCATGGCGATCTCCACCTCGGAGCCGGAGGCGAACAGGGTCACCTGGGCCTCGGCGCTGGCGGGCGACACCTCGTACGCGCCGCGGGCGGAGAGGTTGCGGTCCTCGTTGGAGGTGCGCGCCGGCTCCAGGTTCTGGCGGGTGAGGGCGATGACGCTCGGCCGCGCCTCCTGCCGCAGGGCTGCCTCCCAGCACTCGGCGGTCTCGACCGCGTCGCCGGGGCGGAACACCAGCAGGTTGGGGATCGCCCTGAGCGCCGCCATGTGCTCCACCGGCTGGTGGGTCGGCCCGTCCTCGCCGACGCCGATGCCGTCATGGGTCATGACATGCACGACCTTGAGGCCCATCAGCGCCGCCAGCCGGATCGAGGGCCGGCAGTAGTCGGAGAACACGAGGAACGTGCCGGAGACGGGCAGCAGCCCGCCATGCAGCGCCATGCCGTTCATGGCCGCGGCCATGCCGTGCTCGCGCACGCCCCAGTGGATGAAGCTGCCGCCGAACTCGCCGGGCTTCACCGGGACCATGGCCTTGGTGCGGGTGTTGTTGGAGCCGGTCAGGTCGGCGGAGCCGGAGACCAGTTCGGGCAGCGCGTCGGCGATGACCTCCAGCGCGATCTCGCCGGCCTTGCGGGTGGCCATGGGCTTGCCCTCGGCGACCAGCTTCTCCTTCAGCTCGCGGATGCGCGAGGCGAGGCGCGAGGGGATCTCGCCCGCCAGCCTGCGCTCGAACTCGCCGCGCAGTTCGGCGTCGATGCCGCCGAAGCGGTCATCCCACTGGGTGCGCGCCTTCTTGGAGCGCAGCCCGGCGATGCGCCAGGCGTCGCGGACGTCGGAGGGGACCTCGAAGGGCGCCGCGTCCCAGTCCAGCGCCTTGCGGGTGGCCGCGATCTCGTCGGCGCCGAGCGGGGAGCCGTGCGCCGCGCTCTTGCCCGCCTTGGTGGGCGCGCCGTAGCCGATGGTGGTGCGGCAGGCGATCATGGTCGGCCGGTCGGAGGCCTTGGCGGCCTCGATCGCTGCGGCGATGGCGTCGGGGTCATGGCCGTCGATGCGGGAGGCGTTCCAGCCGGCGGCCTGGAAGCGCGCCACCTGGTCGACGCTGTCCGCCAGGCTGAGCGGCCCGTCGATGGAGATGCCGTTGTCGTCGAACAGCACGATCAGGCGCGACAGCCGCAGATGGCCGGCGATGGAGATCGCCTCGTGGCTGATGCCCTCCATCAGGTCGCCGTCGGAAGCCAGCACGTAGGTGTAGTGGTCCACGACCTCCGGGCCGAAGCGTTCGGCCATCATGCGCTCGGCGAGCGCCATGCCGACCGCGTTGCCCAGCCCCTGGCCGAGCGGGCCGGTGGTGGTCTCCACGCCCGGCGTGATGAAGTTCTCCGGATGGCCCGGGGTGCGCGAGCCGAGCTTGCGGAAGCGCTTCAGCTCGTCGATCGTCATGTCCTCGTAGCCGAGGAGATGCAGGACCGCGTAGACCAGCATCGAGCCGTGACCGGCCGACAGCACGAAGCGGTCGCGGTCGGGCCAGGTGGGGTCGGTGGGATCGAGCTTCAGGAAGCGGGTGAACAGGACGGTCGCAATGTCGGCCGCGCCCATGGGAAGGCCGGGATGTCCGGAATTGGCCGCCTCGACGGCGTCCATGGCGAGCGCCCTGATGGCGTTGGCCATGCGGTCATGCTTTTCGCGCGCGGAGGTCATGGAGCGGGAGCGGGTCCTGTCGTGACGGTCGGGAGGCGGGAAGACGCCACCGTTCGGGACGTTTCCATAGAGACAGGCGGGCCCGGGATCAACTGCGACCGCGCCGCCGCGGGACGACGGGCCTCGTGCGGCGCCGGGCGCAAGGGGCGGCGCGCCCCGTGGCGGGGCGGGGCATACATTGACGCGGGCTTCGAGCGACCTCTAATCTCCGCCGCTCAAGTCCTTGCCGACGCGCAGATTCGTCAGGTCGGCCGCTGCGGCGGCGCGGGAAAACGGGTTCCATGGCACTTTCCAGCGGCATCGCGATCGCGTTGCGCCGCATCGAGGCGGCGCTCGACGCCGTCGAGGCGGCGGCGGCGCGCGTGCGCAGCGCCGCGGAGCGCGAGGCCGAACTTCACGAGATGGCCCATGACCGGTCGCGGCTCGCAGAGGATCTCGACCGCAGCAATGCCCGCGCCGCCTCGCTGGAGGGCGCCAACCGCGAGGTGGCGCGCCGTGTCGATGCGGTGATGGACGCAATCCGCGGCGTCATCCACGACGCCCGGACCTGACTGCGAGCTTGCGAGGAGCGCCCATGCCCCAGGTCACCGTCACCATCGCCGGCCGCAGCTACCGCATGGCCTGCGACGAGGGCCAGGAGGACCATCTGCGGTCGCTGGGCCGGTTGCTGGACGAGCGCATCGACGGCATGCGCCAGAGCTTCGGCGAGATCGGCGAGATGCGCCTGACCGTCATGGCGGCCATCACGCTTGCCGACGACTGGTCGGAGATGAGGCGCCGCATCGCCGCGCTGGAGCGGCAGGTGGCGGAGCTTGCCGCCGCGGACGAGGCCGTCTCCGCGGAACGTGCGGCGGAGGCGGACGCCGTGTCGTCCGCGCTGGGCGGCGTCGCCGACCGGCTGGAGGATCTCGCCGCCACGCTGAATATCCGCGCCCGCGGCGCCGAGCCCACTGGCGCAACGCCCATGCCGCGCCTAGATTGATCATGCGGTGCTGCGCGGCGCGTCAGGAGGCGTGTATCCCCGGGGCCTTATCGATCTCAACGGGAGCTGTCCCTGGTCTCGCCCGTGGGCTTGGTCATACGGCGCCCACCTACAGGTGTAGGTGTCCCGGGATCGATTTCTCCAACGGCCAGCGTGGCTCCGCACCTTCTCCCGCATCATGACCGAACCCGTTCCCCACCCGGCGCTGAAGGCGCATCTGCGCCGCGCTGCGCTGGCGCGGCGCGCCGACTTGACGCCGGGGCAGGCCGCGGATGCCGCAGCGCGCGCCGCGGCGGTCGCCGAGGCCTGGATCGCCGGCCGCTCTCCCGCGACGGTCGCGCTGTATGCCGCCATCCGCGGCGAGATCGACGCCATGCCGCTGGCCGAGCGGCTCCATCGCCGCGGCATCGCGCTGGCGCTGCCGGCGGTGGTGGAGCAGGGGCGGCCGCTCGCCTTCCGCGCCTGGCGGCCGGGCGAGGCGCTGCTGCCGGGCTTCGCCGGCATTCCCGAGCCGTCGACGGAGGCGGCGCCCGCGCTGCCGGACGTCGTCGTGGCGCCGCTGGCGGCGTTCGACCGCACGGGCCACCGCATCGGCTACGGGGCCGGCTTCTACGACCGCACGCTGGAGGCGCTTTCGGCAAACCGGCGCATCGCCGCGCTGGGGCTCGCATTCGCGTGCCAGGAGGTCGATGCGGTGCCCGCGGAGCCGCATGACCGGACGCTCGACGCGGTCGCGACGGAGGCGGGGC
>JAEWEX010000426.1 GCA_023389135.1 Pseudomonadota bacterium
GCCCAGCGAGCGCGACAGCGCCTGCGGATCGATCAGCCAGTCGCGGTTGGTGAGCCTGACCGGACCGCCGGTGACGGGGGCGGCGACCGCGAGCACCGCGCGCCGGGGTCGCGCGCCGTGGCGGACCAGATAGGCCGCGAGCGCCTCGTAGAGGCTGGAGGCGCGGTCGTTGGCGATGCGTTCCACGACGCCGACCTCTTCCCCCTCGGCCAGGGCGAAGCGGCTGTGGGTGCCGCCGATGTCGGCGACGAGGGTGGTGCGCTGCTGCATGGCAGCGGGTGTAGCGCCCGCGGCGCGCCGCGCCAAGGACGCGAATGGCTGGGCAACCGCCGCCGATCCGTGCGAGGACACGCGCCATGCCGGAGCAGCCATGACCCCCGAAGACATCCAGGCCCGCGTGTTGCACCGCGACGGGCTCATCCTCGTCATCGACAAGCCGCCCGGGCTTCCGGTCCATGCCGGACCCAAGGGCGGCGACACGCTGGACCGGTATTTCGACGCGCTGCGCTTCGGGCTGCCCCGGGCGCCCGAACTTGCCCATCGACTCGACCGCGAGACCTCCGGCTGCCTGGTCCTCGGCCGCCACCGCAAGGCGCTGGCGAAGCTCGGCCGCCTGTTCGCCTCCGGGCGGGTGGAGAAAGTCTATCTCGCGGTGGTCAGGGGCCGTCCGCCCGACGATGGTGGGCGCATCGAGGCGCGGCTGTCGAAGCGCTCGCAGACCCGCGGCTGGTGGATGAAGGTCGACCCCGAGGCCGGCCAGGACGCGCGCACCGACTACCGGCTGCTGGCCGCCGCCGGCGGCCTTTCGCTGGTGGAGGCGCGCCCCCTGACCGGCCGCACCCACCAGATCCGCGTGCACCTGGCGTCCATCGGCTGCCCGATCCTGGGCGAGCGCATCTACGACCGCGGCGCACCGCCGCCGGCCGGACCCATGCTGCATCTGCACGCCCGCTCCGTCGCCATCCCCATGGCCGAGGGACGGCCGCCGGTGGCGGTGACGGCCCCGCTGCCGCCGCACATGCTGGCGACGCTGGAGGCGATCGGGATCGCGCTGCCGGAGGCGTCCTGAGACGCCGCTGACAGCGGGGAACAAAGCCCGAAGTTTGGCGGTTGGTGGGATGTCCGCCTATTGTGCGGCGCAACAGGAGCCAATGCCGCCATGTCCGACGCCGACGATCGCATCCGCGCCCATGCCTACCGCATCTGGCAGGAGGAGGGTCGGCCCGCGGGGCACGAGGCGCGGCACTGGGACATGGCGCGCCAGCTCGTCGCCATCGAGGACGGCGGCGACCAGGCGCTGAAGCCCAATCCGCTTTCCCGTCCCGAAGCCGCCGGTGAACCGGTCGAGCCCATCGAGGCCCTGGAGAACCAGGGCGAGTTCCCGACGCTCACCGACCAGGGCGAGCAGGCGGCGCCGAAGCGGCGACGGGCCCCGGCGGCGAAGGCAGCCGCCGCGCCCGCGCCCCGGCGCCGGTCGAAGCCCGGCGAGGCCGGGTGATCGGGCCTGCGCCGGCCTGCTACCATCACCTGACGTCCAGTTCAGCCAGCCGAGGGGCACCCGGGCATGTTTTCCATCGATGACGGTGATGCCTATTCGCTTGGCGCGACCTGGGACGGAAAGGGCGTCAATTTCGCCCTGTTCTCCGCACATGCCACGGCCGTGGAGCTGTGCCTGTTCGAGCCGTCGGGCCAGCGCGAAATCTCCCGCATCAAGCTGCCGTGCCTGACCGACCAGGTCTGGCACGGATATGTGGACGGCATCTATCCGGGCCAGCTCTACGGCTACCGGGTCCACGGCCCCTACGACCCGCACAACGGCCACCGCTTCAACCCGCACAAGCTGCTGATCGATCCCTATGCCCGCCAGCTCGCCGGCCGCGTGCGCTGGCACGATGCGGTGTTCGGCTACCGGGTCGGCTCGGCGCGGGGCGACCTGTCCATGGATCGCCGCGACAGCGCGCGCATGATGCCGAAATCCGTGGTGGGCAACCCCGCGCACCACTGGGGCGACGACGCGCCGCCGCGGCGGCGCTGGCAGGACACGGTGATCTACGAGGCCCATGTGAAGGGCCTGACCTGCCTCCACCCCGACGTTCCGGCGGCCATGCGCGGCACCTACGAGGCGCTGGGCCATCCGCGCGTCATCGAGCATCTGGTCAGGCTCGGCATCACCGCGGTGGAGCTGCTGCCGATCCACGCCTTCGTGGACGACCGCTTCATCACCGAGCGCGGGCTTCGCAACTACTGGGGCTACTCCACCCTCGCCTTCTTCGCGCCCGAGCCGCGCTACTGCGGCAATGCCGGCACCGACGGCCTGCGCGCGGCGGTGCACGCGCTGCATGACGCCGGGATCGAGGTCATCCTAGACGTGGTCTACAACCACACCGCCGAGGGCAGCGAGATGGGGCCGACCCTGTCGCTGCGCGGCATCGACAACGCCACCTACTACCGGCTGTCGCCGCACGACCGGCGCCACTGCTACGACACCACCGGCACCGGCAACAGCCTCGACCTCAGCCATCCGCGGGTGCTGCAGATGGTGATGGACTCGCTGCGCCACTGGGTCACCTCCTACCATGTGGACGGCTTCCGCTTCGACCTCGCCTCGACGCTGATCCGCGACCCGTTCGACGTGTCCGACCGCGCCGGCTTCCTCCAGGCGGTGCGGCAGGATCCGGTGCTCGGCCGCGTCAAGCTGATCGCGGAGCCGTGGGACGTGGGCGACGGGGGCTACCGGCTGGGCGGCTTCCCGCCCGGCTTCAGCGAATGGAACGACCGCTTCCGCGACACGGTGCGCGGCTTCTGGAGGTCCGATCCCGGCCAGCTGCCCGCGCTGGGCGACGGCCTCGCCGGCTCCGCCCTGTGGTTCCGGCCGTCGGGCCGCCATCCCTGGGCGTCGGTCAATTACGTCTGCTCCCACGACGGCTACACCCTGCAGGACCTCGTCAGCTACGACCACCGCCACAACGAGGCCAACGGCGAGAACAACCAGGACGGCCACGGCCACAACCTGTCGTGGAACTGCGGCGTCGAGGGCCCCACCGACGACCCCGCCGTGCTCGACCTGCGCGCCCGGCAGAAGCGCAACCTCATCGCCACCGCGATCCTGTCGCAGGGCACGCCCATGATCCTCATGGGCGACGAGATGTCCCGCACCCAGGGCGGCAACAACAACGCCTACGCCCAGGACAACGAGACCAGCTGGATGGACTGGGCGGAGAACGCCGACGATCCGCGCTTCATCGAGTTCGTGCGCAACGCCGTCGCGCTGCGCCAGAACCACGACGCCTTCCGGCGGCGCAACTTCTTCGCCGGCGATCGCAATGGCGACAACGGGCTCAAGGACCTCTACTGGCTGGCGCCCGAGGGCCGGGAGATGACCGCTGACGACTGGGGCGAGGATCTGCGCCGCGCGGTCGGCGTCCAGTTCGGCAACGACGCCGCGGACGGCGTCCGCTTCCTCATGGTGCTGAACGCGACGCCGGAGCCGATCAGCTTCGGCCTGCCGGCGGACTTCGCGGCCGGCGGGCGCTGGGTCGCCGTGCTCGACAGCCGTCTGGCCACCGGCGTGCCGGGCGGGGACGCCGCGGTGCTGACCCAGGACGCGCCGATCGCCGTCGAGGGCCGGGCGCTGATGGTGTTCCGGCATGGCTGACGCCGCGCTTCCCGCCGACCGGCGCGGACACTCCATGCCGTTCGGCGCGCGCCTCGTGGACGGCGGCGTCGAATTCTCGTTGTGGGCGCCGAGCGCCGACGCCGTGTCGCTGGTGCTTGAGTGCCTGGAAATCGACATGCCCCGCGAGAACGGCGGCTGGCGGCGCGTCACGGTGCCCGGCGCCAAGGCCGGCGACCGCTACCGCTTCCGCGTCGGCGGCGACCTGCTGGTGCCCGATCCGGCCTCCCGGCATCAGCCGGACGACGTGATGGGCGCGGGCACGGTCATGGACCCCGCGGCCTTCCGCTGGAGCGACGCCGCATGGACCGGCCGTCCCTGGGAGGAGGCCGTGATCTACGAGGCGCATGTGGGGACCGCGACGCCGGAGGGCACGTTCGCGGCGCTGGCCGACAAGCTTCCCGACCTCGCCGACCTCGGCATCACCGCCATCGAGCTGATGCCTCTGGCCGAGTTCCCGGGCAAGCGGAACTGGGGCTATGATGGCGTGCTGCCGTTCGCCCCGGACGCGGTCTACGGCTCGCCTGACGACCTCAAGCGTCTGATCGACCGCGCCCACGGGCTCGGCCTCATGATGCTGCTGGACGTCGTCTACAACCATTTCGGACCGTCGGGGAACTATCTCCACGCCTATGCCGGCGGCTTCTTCACCGAGCGCCACATGACCCCCTGGGGTGCGGCCATCAACTTCGACGCGCGCTCGGCGCGTCCGGTGCGCGACTTCTTCGTCCACAACGCCCTTTACTGGCTCGAGGAGTTTCACTTCGACGGGCTGCGGCTCGACGCCGTCCACGCCATCATGGACGACGGCCGCATCCACATCCTTGACGAGATCGCCACCGCCGCACGCGAGGCCTGCCCGGGCCGGCACATCCACCTGGTGCTGGAGAACGACGCCAACGAGGCCCGCCGCCTCGCCCGCGACGGCGCGCTGCCCAGGCTCTACACCGCCCAGTGGAACGACGACCTCCACCACGCCTGGCACGTGCTGCTGACGGGCGAGACGTCGGGCTACTATGTGGACTATGCCGACGACCCCATGGGCTCGCTCGGCCGCGCGCTGGCGGAAGGCTTCGTCTATCAGGGCGAGCCGTCGGCCCACCGCGAGGGCGCGGCGCGCGGCGAGCCCTCGCGCCATCTGCCGCCAACCGCCTTCGTCTCCTTCCTCCAGAACCACGACCAGATCGGCAACCGCGCCTTCGGCGAGCGGCTGACGGCGCTCGTGCCGGAGGAGCGGCTGGCCGCAGCGCGCGCGGCGCTGCTGCTGGCCCCGCAGCCGCCCATGCTGTTCATGGGCGAGGAGTGGGGCGCCGCGACGCCGTTCCTGTACTTCGTCGACTTCGCGGGCGATCCCGACCTTGCCCGCGCCGTTCGCGACGGCCGGCGCCGGGAGTTCGCCACCTCTGCCGCCTTTTCGGATCCCGACCAGGTCGGCCGCATTCCCGACCCGACCGAGGAGGACACCTTCCTGCGCTCGAAGCTCGACTGGCTGGAAGCGTCGCGGCCGGAGAACGCCGCCATACTGGAGGAGGTCCGCGCCGTGCTGGAACTGCGCCGCCGCCATGTCCTGCCGCTGCTTCGCTCCGACTTCGTGGACGCCGAGTTCGAGCTTCCGGGCGCGGCGGCGCTGGACGTGACCTGGCGCTTCGCCGCCGGCACGCTTCGCCTCCTCCTCAATGCCGGGGATGATCCGCTCGACGTCGCGGCCGGTGAGACGCGCCCGGTCTGGACGAGCCCCACGGCGCGCCGACAGGGCGGCGACTGGCTTCTGCCGTCGTGGACCGTGGCCGTGTTCGCGGGCGGGCCGTCATGAGCCACGACGCGCTGGTCTCCGCGCTGTCGCAGGCGGTCGGCCTGTCGCGCGGCTACCGCGACGGCTTCGGCGCCGCCCGCGACGTGTCGGACGACACCCGCCGCGCGGTGCTATCGGCGCTGGGCCTGCCGGCGGGGACCGAGGCGGAAGCGCGCGAGAGCCTGGCCGTGGTCGAGGCCGGACGGGGCGGCGCGCTGCCGCCATATGCCGTGGCGACCGCCGGCACGCCCGTCATCGTGCCGCTCTCCAC
>JAEWEX010000195.1 GCA_023389135.1 Pseudomonadota bacterium
GCGCATGGGGCTGCGCACCATCGCGGTCCATTCGGAGGCGGATGCCGGGGCGCTGCACGTGCGCATGGCCGACGAGGCCCACGCCATCGGCCCCGCCGCCGCGCGCGAAAGCTATCTCGACATCGACCGGCTCGTCGCAGTGATCCGCCAGACCGGGGCGCAGTGCGTGCATCCGGGCTACGGCTTCCTGTCGGAGAACGCCGGCTTCGCGGAGGCGGTGGCGGCGGCCGGCGCCGTGTTCGTCGGCCCCTCGCCCGCCGCGATCCGCGCCATGGGCATGAAGGACGAGGCCAAGTCGATCGTGCAGAAGGCAGGCGTGCCGGTGGTGCCGGGCTATCACGGCACGCGCCAGGATCCGGACTTCCTGAAGGAGAAGGCCTACGAGACCGGCTATCCGGTCCTCATCAAGGCGGTGGCCGGCGGCGGCGGCAAGGGCATGCGCCGCGTCGACAAGCAGACCGAGTTCCCCGACGCGCTGGCCGCCGCCAAGCGCGAGGCCATGGCGGCCTTCGGCGACGAGCGCGTGCTGATTGAGCGCTACGTCACCGCTCCGCGCCACGTCGAGATCCAGGTGTTCGGCGACACCCACGGCAACGCCGTCCACCTGTTCGAGCGCGACTGCTCGCTCCAGCGCCGCCACCAGAAGGTGATCGAGGAGGCGCCCGCGCCGGACATGCCGGCAGACGTCCGCGCCGCCATGGGAGCGGCGGCGGTCGCCGCCGCCAGGGCCGTCGGCTATGTGGGCGCCGGCACGGTCGAGTTCATCGCCGACGGCTCCCGGGGGCTCACCCCCGGCGGATTCTTCTTCATGGAGATGAACACGCGCCTGCAGGTCGAGCACCCGGTCACCGAGGCGATCACCGGCCTCGACCTGGTGGAGCTGCAGCTCCACGTCGCCGCCGGCGAGAAGCTGCCCTTCGACCAGGACCATCTCGGCATCCAGGGCCACGCCGTCGAGGCCCGGCTCTATGCCGAGGACCCCGAAAGCGGGTTCCTGCCCTCCACCGGCCGCCTGCACGCGCTCGGCCTGCCCGAGGGCGAGGGCGTGCGCGTCGACACCGGCGTCGAGGAGGGCGACGAGGTGACGCCGTTCTACGACCCCATGATCGCCAAGGTGATCGCCCGCGGCGCTACCCGCGACGAGGCGCTGGACCGGCTCTCCGCGGCTCTGGGCGACACGCTGGTGGCGGGCCCGCGCACAAACCTCGCCTTCCTCAAGGCGCTGGCGGACAACGCGGACTTCCGCGCCGGTCGCTTTGATACAGGCTTCATCGACCGCAACCTGGCGGCCCTTGGCGCGGTGAAGCGCGATGCCGGACCGGAGGTGATCGCGGCCGCCGCCCGGGCGCTGCTGGAGCGCGAGGAACGGCGGCTCGCCGCCGCCTGCGCGGCGCGCTCCGACGAGGTGTTCTCGCCCTGGGCGGTCAATGACGGCTTCCGGCTCGGCCCGCCGCCGCGCCGGACGTTGGCGCTGGTCGCCAATGGCGAACAGCAAGCGGTCACGGTGCGGTTCGGGCGGTCCGGTCCGGACCTCGACGGCGCGGGCGACCGCGACGCCATCATCGTGGAGGCCGGCGACGCCGTCCTCGCCATCGCGCGCGGCCGGCAGACCGCCGTGCGCTTCGCCGACCCGTTCGACGTCGACCTCGATGCCGGCGACGGCGAGGCGGTGGTGCGCGCGCCGCTCAACGGCAAGGTGGTGGCCGTGCTGGTGGAGGCCGGCCAGACGGTCGCCCGCGGCGAGCGGGTGGCCCTGCTGGAGGCCATGAAGATGGAGCACGCCCTGCTGGCCCCGCGCGGCGGCGTAGTGCAGGAGGTCCGCGCCGCCGCCGGCGACCAGGTGCCCGAGGGCGCACGCCTGATCGTCATCGGCGAGGAGGACGCCGACGCGGGGACGCCGCTGCCGACCGACTGAGAACTCAGGGGTCGACGGCGCCGTCGAGCACGAAGGTCACCTTCAGGTTGACCCGGTATTCGGCGATCTTGCCGTTCTTGACCACCACCTTCTGCTCCTGCACCCAGGCGCCCTCGACGTTCTTGAGCGTGCCGGATGCGCGGGAGATGCCCTGCATGATGGCGTCCTCGAAGCTCTTCGTGGACGAGGCGGACAGTTCGATGACCTTGGCGACGGACATTGAAGCCTCCCCTGGCCGTGGACAGGGTGATCCCCGTCCTTGCAACCGCAGGCTAGGCGCGCCAGATCGGGCGGGTCAATGGCGGCCCGTCCCGTGCAGGGCCGGCCCCCGTCGCAGCGCCTGAACGGAACCCCGCATGCCCCTTCACATCCAGAAGCTCTGCGTCGGCGTGGACAGCGTCGAGGACCTGGCGGCCTGGATCGAGCGGCGCATGGCCGACCGCGAGCGCCGCGGGCAACCGCGCGAATACGTCCACACCACCCGCATGGCGCCCAAGCGCGTCGCCGAGGTGCTCGACGGCGGCTCGCTCTACTGGGTCATCAAGGGCGCGATCCAGGCGCGGCAGGCCATCACCGACCTGCGCCTCGTCAAGGACGCCGACGGAACCGGCCGCTGCGAGATCGTGCTGGAGCCCGAACTGGTGCGCACGGAGCAGCGCCCGCGCCGTCCCTTCCAGGGATGGCGCTACCTGCCCGGCCCGGACGCGCCGCGCGACCTGCGGACGCTGGACGGCGCGGACGACCTGCCGCCGCACCTGGTCCAGGAGCTGCGCGAACTCGGGCTGATGTAGATTGGGGCGCCGGCGCTACCGCGCGGCGAGCATTGCGGGGTCGATCCCGCCAGCGACATAGAGTGCGAAGGCTGCGGCCGCGAACACGCCGAGCGTGCGGGCGGCGACCTTCCAGCAAGAGCACTGACGCGCCACTGCCATGATCAATCCCTGGAAAGAGCCCGAAGGCGGAGAAGGGGCGGCTGATTCCGGTCCCCATCACAGGGCAAATCGCTTAACAGTTCGCTAACCATAGAACAAGCGCCGGCGGGCGCGACATTCGCAGCAGGGTGAACGACCGGTGGACGGGGCCGCGCAGACATGACGGACTTCACCCTGCTCGACCTTGCGGCCGTCGCCGTGTTCCTCGGCGCCTGGATCGCTTATCACCTGCTGACCGAGGTTTCCAGTCTGCGGGCACGCTCGCTCAACGCCGCCATGGACCGGTTCCGGGCCGAGTGGATGGAGGAGATGGTCGGCCGCGACGTGCGCATCGTCGACACGCAGATCATGGCGAGCCTGCAGAACGGCGCGGCGTTCTTCGCCTCCACCTCGATCTTCGCCATCGGCGGCTCGCTGGCGGCGCTGGGCGCCACCGACACGGCGCTGGAGGTGTTCGCCACCCTGCCCTACGCGCCGGCGACCACCGGCGGCGCCTACGACGCCAAGGTGCTCGGCCTCACCGCGATCTTCGTCTACGCCTTCTACAAGTTCGGCTGGTCATACCGGCTGTTCAACTACGCCGCCATCATGATCGGGGCGGCGCCCCCGGCGACCGAAGCCGGCACCACGCGCGCCCGCGAGGCCGCCGCCCGAGCCGGCCGCATGAACGCGGTGGCCGGCCGGCATTTCAACCGCGGCCTGCGGGCGTTCTTCTTCGCGCTGGCCTATCTCGGCTGGTTCGCCGGCCCCTGGGTTCTGATGGCCACCACGGCCTGCGTGCTGGTGGTGCTGCTGCGGCGCCAGCTCGCCTCGGATTCTCTGGCCGTGGCGGGGTGAGGAGCGGCGACACTCCGTGGCATGACGCTCGGCCTCAGCCTGCAGACGTCCTGGAATAAAGCCGGATCGTCCCGGCATGATCGGCGCATGGCAGAGGGATTGCAGCAATGGCTGAACCAGAGCTTGATATCTTGTTTAGATACCAGATATCATGAACTCCAAGCATCGGAGGGTCTTGGCTGCGGTTTTTCAGGATCCGCTCCGCCCGGATGTCAGATGGTCGGATATCGAGGCGCTGCTCGCGGCCTGCGGAGCCGAGATTTCGGAGGGTTCAGGCTCCCGGATACGAATTCTGCTGGCAGGGCACGAGGCCGTGTTTCACCGGCCGCATCCGCGGCCCACGACGGACAAGGGCGCGCTGAAGTCGGTGCGACGCTTTCTGACGAACGCAGGAGTGAAACCGTGACAGTCCTCACCCACAAGGGCTATGTCGGGATCGTCGAGGCAGACGCCGAGGCTGGCCTGTTCCACGGAGAGGTCGCCAATACACGGGCCGTGCTGACATTCTCCGGCCGCTCGTTCGACGAACTGCATAGCGCATTCGCGGAAACGATCACCGACTACGAGGCCTGGTGCGCCGAACGCGGCGTGACGCCGGAAAAGCCCTATTCGGGGAAGTTCATGTTCCGCAGCACGCCGGAACTCCACCGGCGGATCGCCGCCGCCGCCGCGCGCGAGGGCAAGAGCATCAATGCCTATGTCGCGTCGGTCCTCGACCGCGCGAGCTGACTATCCCATCCGCTCCACGGCCACGGCGGTCGCCTCGCCGCCGCCGATGCACAGGCTCGCCACGCCGCGCTTCAGGCCGTGCCTCTCCAGCGCCGCCAGCAGCGTCACCAGGATGCGCGCCCCCGACGCCCCGATCGGGTGCCCGAGCGCGCAGGCGCCGCCATTGACGTTCACCCGCTCATGGTCGAGGCCGAGCTCGCGCATGGCCGCCATGGCGACCACGGCGAACGCCTCGTTGATCTCGTAGAGGTCCACGTCTGCCGCGGACCATCCGGTCTTGCTGAACACCGCCTTCATCGCCCCGACGGGAGCGGTGGTGAACCAGGCCGGCGCCTGGGCGTGGCTGGCGGTCGCGACGATCCGCGCCAGCGGCGCGATCCCCCGCCGCTCGGCCTCGGACGCCCGCATCAGCACCAGCGCCGCGCCGCCGTCGGAGATCGACGAGGAGTTGGCGGCCGTCACCGTGCCGTCCTTGCGGAACGCCGGCTTCAGCCCGGGGATTTTCGAGGGATCGGCCTTGGCGGGCTGCTCGTCGCGCGTGACGGTGACGGCGCCCTTGCGGCTTTCCACCGTGACCGGCGCGATCTCGGCGGCGAAGCTGCCGTCCTCGCCGGCGCGGCGCGCCCGCGTCAGGCTCTCGATGGCATAGGCGTCCTGCGCCTCGCGGGTGAACTGGTAGTGCTGCGCCGTGTCCTCGGCGAAAGTGCCCATCAGGCGGCCCTTGTCATAGGCGTCCTCGAGGCCGTCCAGAAACATGTGATCGATCACCTGGCCGTGGCCGAGCCGCATGCCGCCGCGCGCCTTGGGCAGCAGGTAGGGGGCGTTGGTCATGGACTCCATGCCGCCCGCCACCACGATCTCGCCCGGCCGCGCATGCAGCCCGTCATGGGCCAGCATCACGGTCTTCATGCCCGAGCCGCACATCTTGTTGACAGTGGAGCACGGCACGCTGTCGGGCAGCCCCGCGCCGAGGGCGGCCTGGCGGGCCGGAGCCTGCCCCTGCCCCGCCGTCAGCACGCAGCCCATCAGCACCTCGCCGACCTGGTCCGCCGCCACGCCCGCGCGCTCCAGCGCCGCGCGGATCGCCACGGCGCCCAGTTCGGGCGCGGTGCGTGCGGAGAGATCGCCCTGGAAGCCGCCCATGGGCGTGCGCGCCGCGCCGACGATGACGATGGGGTCGGTACCGTTGACGGCCATGCTTGCCTCCGTGGGTCGCGCGATGCTTCTGTCGCGCCACCAACAGGTAGCGGCGGAGCGTCATGACTTCCAGAGCGTCCAAAGGCGAAGACCCCGCCGAGGCGGCGATCCTCGAACTCGCCGGCGCCCGCGGCGCGGGCAAGACCATCTGCCCCAGCGAAGCCGCCCGCGCGCTGGCCGGCGACGACCCCGCCTTCCAGCGCCACATGCCGGCCGTGCGCCGCGCGGCGGTCAGGCTCGCCACCGAGGGGCGGCTGGTCATCACCCGCAAGGGCAAGGCCGTGGACCCGCAGGACTTCAAGGGCGTCTACCGGCTGGGTCTGCCGGCGGAGGAGTGATCCCTCACGCCCCGGCAGGAACCTCCGTCATGCGACGGATTGACCGGAGCCTCCGGCTTGCACGCCTCTCCCGAGCCGAAAGCTGGACCGTCCGGTCAAGCCGGACGGTGACGGCGGCGGGGCGGGCAGCGTTCAGAAAAATCCCCGCAACCACCGTCGTGCTCCGGCTCGACCGGAGCCTCCAGCTTGCACGGCTCTCCCGGGACGAAAGCTGGACCGTCCGGTCGAGCCGGACGGTGACGGCGGCGGGCGGGCAGCGTTCAGGAAAATCCCCGAAACCACCGTCGTGCTCCGGCTTGACCGGAGCATCCAGCTTGCACGTCTCTCCCGGGACGAAAGCTGGATCGTCCGGTCGAGCCGGACGGTGACGGCGGCCGGGCGGGCAGCTTTTCAGGAAAAGCCCCGCAACCTCGGTCATGCTCCGGCTCGACCGGAGCATCCAGCTTGCACGTCTCTCCCGAGCCGAAAGCTGGACCGTCCGGTCGAGCCGGACGGTGACGGCGGCCGGGCGGGCAGCGTTTCAGGAAAATCCCCGCAACCTCCGTCATGCTCCGGCTTGACCGGAGCATCCAGCTTGCACGCCTCTCCCGGGCCGAAAGCTGGACCGTCCGGTCGAGCCGGACGGTGACGGAGGTTGTCGGGCCGCTCAGGGCCCGGGCACCAGCGCGTCGATGCGGCCCGTCACGCGATAGGCGGCAAGTCCGATCCATTCGCGCACGGCGATGTCGACGCGCCGCAGTCCGCCCCCGACCGAGGCGAACGGCCGCGTCGCGTCAGCCCAGCCCCGGGTGCGGAAGTCGACCGGGTAGGCCTCCACCGGAAATCCGGCTGCGCGGAAGCAGCCGACCGAGCGCGGCATGTGGTAGGCGGAGGTGACCAGCAGCCAGCGCTCGCCCGCCTGCGGCTTCGCCACCGCATGCGACAGCGTGGCGTTTTCCACCGTGTTGCGCGAGCGGTCCTCCAGCTCGATGCGGCCGGGATCGATGCCGAAGCTCGCGAACATGCGGGCCGCCGTCTCCGCCTCGTTGGCGCCGTCGTAGAACAGCTGTCCCGAGCCGCCGGAGAACAGGATGCGCGCCCCGGGATGCCGCCGCCACCAGCTCCCTAGTGCGAAGAAGCTTTTATACAACTTTTAGATGTTAACTCAGTAGGTGAATAAGCGTCGATTTCAACCGCGCTTTAAGCC
>JAEWEX010000202.1 GCA_023389135.1 Pseudomonadota bacterium
GGCTGGCGGTCCTCGTCGGCAGCGCGCTCGCGGTCGCGGCCTACATCCTCCTTGCGGTGCGCGGCGTTGCCGCCGCCCGCCGCGGCGAGCCCTTCTCCACCGGCGCTTCTCACTGATCGGGCCAGGCTGATGTTCGACGCCACCCAGATGACGATCGTCGTCGTCGTGCTGCTCGGCCTCGTGCTGTTCGGCGCCCACATCGCCGTGGCGCTCGGCATCACCGCCGCCCTCGGCGTCTACATGATGCTGGGCGACATCCAGGTCGTCAAAAGCTTCATCTCCAACACCGCCTACGAGGCGATCCGCGACTACATCTTCGCGGTCATCCCGCTGTTCATGCTGATGGGCGAGTTCCTCGCCCGCTGCGGGGCGGCGCGCGACCTGTTCTCGCTGGTGAACCGCATGCTGCGCTGGCTGCCGGGCCGTCTCGGCGTCGCCACCGTCCTCGCCAACGCGCTGTTCGCCTTCGTCACCGGGGTGTCGATCGCCGCGGCGGCCGCGTTCTCGCGCATCGCCTATCCGGAGATGAAGCGCTTCGGATACCAGCGCAAGTTCGCGCTGGCCACCATCGCGTCGAGCGCGTGCCTCGGCATGCTGATCCCGCCGTCGGTGCTGATGATCGTGTGGGGCGTCCTCACCGAGCAGTCCATCGGCAGCCTGTTCCTCGCCGGCGTCGTGCCGGGCATGGTCGTGGTGCTGGCCTTCAGCGCCTACATCATCGGAACGGCGATCCTGCGCCCCGCCGTGGTCGGCGAGGACGCCGCGGGCGTCCAGGCCATCGCCGACGCCGGCGGCGACGACGACGCCACCATCCTGGCGGCGCTGTTCAGCACGGCGCTGGTGATCGCGCTCATCTTCGGCGTGCTGGGCGGCATCTGGATGGGGTTCTTCACCCCCACAGAGGGCGCGGGCGTCGGCGCCGCCGCGGCGCTGGTCATCGCGATCATCAAGGGGCTGCGGCTGAAGGAGATTTACGAGGTGGTGCTGACCGTCGGCCGCACCTCGGCGCCGTTGCTGCTGCTGCTCGTCATGGCCCAGATCTACTCGCGCGTGCTGTCCATGACCGGCGTCACCGGCGCGGTGCAGCAGTTCTTCCTCGACACCGGCCTGCCGGCGCTGGCGATCCTCGCCCTGATGATCCTGATCTGGTTCATCCTCGGCTGCATCATCGATTCCATCTCGATCATCCTGCTCACCGTGCCGGTGTTCGCCCCCATCGCCATGGCGCTGGGCTACGATCCGCTGGCCTTCGCCATCATCGGCATCATCGCCATCGAGGCCGGGCTGCTGACGCCGCCATTCGGGATCCTGGTGTTCACGGTGAAGGCGGCCCTGCCGCAGGAACGGGTGCCCGTGGGCGAAATCTTCCGCGGCGCGATCCCGTTCTGGATCTGCCTGCTGCTGACGGTCGTGCTGATCATCTTCGTCCCGCAGACCGCGACCTGGCTTCCCTATCTCGGACGATAAAGGAGTATCCCGCCCATGCCGGCTTACTGGGTTGCGCGCTCGCGCGTCATCGATCCCGTCGAGTACAAGAAATACACCGACCGCGTGCCGGGCATCATGGCGAAGTTCGGGGGAAAGGTCCTTGCCCGCGGCGGCCGCTTTGAAATCCTGGAAGGCCCCGATACCTTCCACCGCTTCGTGGTGATCGAGTTCCCCACGCTGGCGCCGGCCCGGGCCTGCCACGACTCGCCCGAATACCAGGAGGCCTCCGCCTTCCGGAAGTCGGGCGCGGGCCAGGTGGAGCTCATCATCGTCGAGGGCGGCGACGCCACCTGATCGCCGCCGGGATCAGCCGGACTTTCGAAAGCGAAACGCAATGGCCAAGACCGACTTCGCGGGCGTGCTCGTCCCCGCCATCACCCCCTTCGACGACAAGCTGGAGCCCGACGCGGCGCTGTTCGCATGGACCTGCCGCTGGCTGCTGGACCAGGGGGCCAACGGCCTCGCCGTGTTCGGCACCACCAGCGAGGCGAACTCCATGTCGGTCGCCGAGCGCAAGCGCCTGCTGGAGGGCCTGGTCGAGGGCGGCGTCGACCCCTCGCTGCTGCTGCCGGGAACCGGCATGCCCTCGCTCACCGACGCGGTTGATCTCACCCGCCATGCGGTGTCGCTGGGCTGCGGCGGCGTGCTGATGCTGCCGCCGTTCTACTACAAGCCGGCCTCCACCGAGGGCCTGTTCGCCTTCTATTCCGAGGTGATCGAGCGCGTGGGCTCGTCCGATCTGGGACTGTGGCTCTACCACATCCCGCAGATGGCCGGCGTCGGCATCCCGCACGACCTGATCGAGCGGCTGATCGCGCGCTATCCCGACACCGTGCTCGGCATCAAGGACAGTTCCGGCGACTGGGCCAACACCGAGGCGATGCTGACCCGCTTCAAGGGCTTCCGCATCTTCCCGTCGTCCGAGGGCGTGCTGCTCAAGGCGCTGAAGCTCGGCGCCGCCGGCTGCATCACGGCGTCCGGCAACATCAACGCCGCCGGCATCCGCAAGCTCTACGACAACTGGCAGGGCCCCGACGCCGAGGCGCTGCAGGCGCCGGTGGCGGAGGTGCGCACCATCTTCTCGGCCTATCCGCTGATCCCGGCCGCCAAGGCGGTGTTGTCGCGCAGCCTGGGCAAGCCGGGGCTGGCGACGGTGCGCCCGCCGCTCACGCCGCTCGCCGCGGCCCAGGCCGACGAGCTCATGGGACGTCTCCAGGCCGCCGGCCACGCCTACGCCGAGGCCGCCTGAGCGACCGCATTCCCTACCAGGCCATCGTCGACCGCCCGCGGCTCGTCCTGCCGGACGGCGCGCGGCTCGCCGTGTGGGTGATCCTGAACGTCGAGGAATGGCGCATCGAGCGCAACATGCCGCGCACCGTGCTGCCGCCGCCCATGGGCCAGCCGCTGATGCCGGACGTGCCCAACTGGGCCTGGCACGAATACGGCATGCGGGTGGGGTTCTGGCGCCAGTTCGACGCGCTGACGAAGCGCGGCATTCCCGTCACGCTCGCCGCCAACGGCAATGTCTGCGCCGCCTATCCGCGCGTCGCCGCCGCCGCCCGCGAGGCGGGCTTCGAGTTCATGGGCCACGGCCTCAGCCAGATGCCCATGCACCGGGTGGACGACCAGCGCGACGCCATACGCCGCACGGTGGACGCCATCGCCGGCTTCACCGGCACGGCCCCGCGCTCCTGGGAGAGCCCGGGCCTGACCGAGACCGACGACACGCTCGACGCCCTGCGCGAGGCCGGGATCGAATATGTCGCCGACTGGGTGATCGACGACCTGCCGCAGGAGATCGCGACGCCCCACGGCGCCATCACCACCGTGCCCTACACGGTGGAGACCAACGACATCGTGGTCCATGCCCTGCAACACCATGAATCGGCGCGCTTCCGCGACATCTGCGTCGACCAGTTCGACCGCCTGTGGCAGGAGGGCGCTGACAATGCGCGCGTCATGGCGATCTCGATCCACCCCTACATCACCGGCGTTCCCCACCGCATCCGCTATCTGGAGGAACTGCTGGACCACGTCCGCGGCCGCGACGGCGTCGCCCTCATGACCGCGAGCCAGATCGGCGACTGGTACGGCGCCGAGATGGCCCGCATCCGCGCCGCCGGCTGAACCGACGAGAAAGGGACTGCCCGCCATGACCGGAATGCGGCTTTGGGGACGCGCCACCTCCTTCAACGTCCAGAAGGTGACCTGGGCCATCGCGGAACTGGGCCTCGACGTCGAGCGCATCGACGCCGGCGGCGCCTTCGGCGGGCTCGACACCGACGACTACGGCGCCAAGAACCCCAACCGCCGCGTGCCCACGCTGGAGGATGGCGAGCTGGTGCTGTGGGAAAGCAACGTCATCGTCCGCTACCTGGCCGACACGCGCGGCCGGGGCACGCTGTCGCCCGCCGACCCCAAGGCGCGGGCGCGGGCCGACCAGTGGATGGACTGGATGCAGACCACGCTGGCGACGCCCTTCACCGGTCTGTTCTGGGAAACCTACCGCAAGCCGCCCTCCCAGCGCAGCGCCGAGCGCAGCGCCGCGCTGATGCGCGAGACCACGGCCGCCCTGGCGATCGTCGAGGCGGAGCTGGCCAGGACCGGCTGGCTCGCCGGCCCGGAGCTGACCATGGCCGACATCCCGGTCGGGGCGGCGCTGTACCGGTGGTTCACGCTGGACCTGCAGCGGCCGGACCTGCCGCGGATCCGGGACTATTACGACCGCCTCGCATCCCGGCCCGCCTACCGCGACACGGTGATGACCAGCTACGAGAGCCTGCGCGGCCGCGACCCCGCCTGACGCCCGGCGAAAAGGAGCCGTCACATGAAGATCGGCATCTGCGGCACCGGCCGCATGGGCGCCGCCATGGCGCAAAGGCTGCTCTCGCTCGGCCACGAGGTCACGGTGTGGAACCGGACCGCCGGTAGGACCGGGCCCCTCGCCGAGGCCGGCGCCCGCGTCGCCGCCACCCCGGCGGCGATGGCGGCGGCCTGCGACGTGATCGTCACCATGCTGTCGGATGCAGCGGCCGCCGAGGCGGTCCATGGCGGGCCGGACGGGCTGCGCGCCGCCGATCTGTCGGGGCGGCTGCTGGTGGAAATGTCCACCCTCATGCCCGACGACCAGCGCCGCCTCGGCGCAGCGGCGATCGCATGCGGCGCGGGTTATGTGGACTGCCCGGTGGGCGGCACGGTCGGGCCCGCGCGCGAGGGCAAGCTGATCGGCCTCATGGGCGGCAGCGACGCCGACGCGGCGCGTGCGCGTCCGGTCCTTGAGATGCTGTGCCGCCGCGTCGAGCATGTCGGCCCCGTGGGCGCGGGCGCCGCCATGAAGCTCGCCGTCAACCTGCCGCTGGTGGTCTACTGGCAGGCGCTGGGCGAGGCGCTGGCGCTGGTGAAGCCGCTCGGCCTCGCGCCGGAGCGCTTCGTGGACATCATGGCCGACACCTCCGGCGCCGCAGCTGCCATGAAGGCCCGCTCCGCCGCGGTGGCGAAGCTGCTCGCCGGCGGTGATGCCGGCGCCCCCGGCTACGACATCGCGCTGGCCGCCAAGGATCTGGAGGCCATGGCGGCGCTGGGCCGTGACATGGGAGCGGCGATGCCGGTCACCGACGCCGCCCGCGCCGCCTACGAACAGGCGCGGGCTGCCGGCGCCGGCTCCGCGGACGTGATGGCGATGCCGGGCCATGCGGCTCAAAGGCATTCCGGGCGGTCATAGCTCAAGCCGAATTATACATTCGCGGAACACCGGGGAGAGGCGCTAAGACCTCCGGCAACGCCAACGGCTTCAAGGGAGAGCTCTCATGGAACGCATCAATCTCGGCATCATCGGCACCGGCTGGTGCGGCGGCATCCGCGCGGACGCGGCCTCCGACAACCCGCAGGTGGCGGAACTCCACATCGCCGAGAACCGTCCCGAGCGGCTGGCCGAAGTCGCCGCGAAGACCGGCGCCAAGACGGCCACGGCCAACTGGGAGGACGTGGTCAGGAACGGCGACGTCCAGGCCGTGATGATCTCCGCGACGCCCGAGACCACGCACTACCCCATGGCCAAGGCCTGCCTGGAGGCCGGCAAGCACGTCTTCCTCGAAAAGCCCATCGCCATCACGCTGGCGGAGGCCGACGACCTGGTGGAGATCGCGCGGTCGCGGAACCTCAAGATAACAATCGGCTACTCGCAGCGCTTCAACCCGAAATACGCCTACATCAAGAAGGCGCTCGACGACGGCACGCTGGGCGAGCCGGTGAGCGCGCTGGTCAGCCGCCACATCACCCGCAGCCTCGGCAAGAAGATCTCCGGCCGGGTCAAGCTGTCGCCGGCCGCCATGGAGGCGACCCACGACCTCGACTTCGTGCTGTGGTGCCTGCTGCCGGCCAAGCCGGTGAAGGTCTATGCCCAGAACGTCTACAAGGTGATGAAGGCCTCCGGCGTCGACGCCGCCGACTGCACCTGGATCGTGGTCACCATGGACAACGGCGTGGTGTTCACCATCGGCGCCGGCTGGATCCTGCCCCCCGGCTACCCGAACTTCTCCACCACCACGCTGGAGATGGTCGGCACCAAGGGCGCGCTGCTGGTGGACGACAGCCACCGCGACGTGGTGCTCAACACCATGGACGAGGGCATCCGGTTCCCGATCTCGTCCATGCCCGGCGAGAGCGTCGGCCATGTCTATGCCGGTCCCATGGCGGCGGAGACCCACCATTTCATCGACGCGGTCGCCCGCAACCGCCCGGTGCTGGTGACGCCCGAGCAGGCGCGCAAGGTGATGGAGGTCTATGTCGCCGCCGACATCTCCGCAGATCGCGGCGAGCCGGTGAGCCTGCCGCTCAACGCCAACGACCTGTCCTCCATCGCGGCGTGACGCTGCCGATCGCGGCACGGGGATCAGGAGCGGGC
>JAEWEX010000218.1 GCA_023389135.1 Pseudomonadota bacterium
GCTATATATAGCTCTATTATTTACCGTTGACTTCGCCGGTCAACGGGCGAACAATGCATCAAGCGTCCGAGAGGCGAAGACAAGCGTCCTGAGGCGCGGGGGTTCATCAGAACCGATGGTGGAGGAAACATGAGAAAGTTCCTGTGTGCGGTCGCATGTGGCCTCATGGCCAGTGCGGCGACGGTCTCGGCGCAGGGCGCCGACCCGATCACGCTGAAGATTTCGTACCAGTTCCCCGAGCATCACTTCGTCACGGTCGGCTGCATCAATCCCTTCATCGAAGGGGTCGAGAAGCGCGTCGGCGCCAAGGTGAAGTTCGAGCGCTACCCGGCCGAGCAGCTCGCCAAGGCGTTCAACCAGCTGGACTCGGTGCGCAACCGCGTCGCCGACATCGGCATCCACAACGCCGCCTACACGCCGCAGATCACCCCGCTGTCCACCTTCCTGGAAATGCCGGGCATCTTCGGCTTCTCCGAGACGATGCAGGCCCAGAAGGCCTGGGACAAGCTGGCCAAGAACGAGCTGGCCAGGGCCGAGTTCGACAAGGCCAACGTGGTGCCGGCCTGGGTGTTCGTGACCTCGCCCTACCAGTTCCAGATGGCGGCGGCCGAGCCGATCACCAGCCTCGACCAGCTCAAGGGCAAGAAGCTGCGCGTGCCCGGCGCGGGCGCCGAGATGGCGCTCGACCTGATCGGTGCGGTGGGCGTACGCGTGCCGGCCTCCGACCTCTACCTCGCCATCCAGCGCGGCACCGTCGACGGCTCGATCATCTCCACCTCCGCATTGCCGGCCTACAAGCTGGACGAGGTGGTGAACGCGATCTCGCTCAATGCGAGCTGGGGCGCCTCGCCCTTCATCGCGGCGATGCACAAGGACCGCTGGGCCGGCCTTCCCGAGGATGTCCGCACCGCCATCACCGATGCCGGCGTCGAGGCGGGCGAGGCCTGCGCGCAGACCTATATCGACCTGGAGACCAAGGCCAACGACGCACTGAAGACCAAGGGCAAGACCATGTTCGAGCTGCCCGACGCCTTCATCGCCGAGCTGGAGAAGGCGCTGGCGCCCGTCCGCGAGGACTGGCTCAAGCAGATGACCCAGCGCAACCTCGACGGCCAGGCCATCATGGACAAGTTCGCCGAGTACCTGGCGGCCGAAAACTCCCAGTAACGTCTGAACACCGGTCCGGAGGCGCCTTTCACGGGCGCCTCCGGATCCGCCCCGAGCCGGCCGCCGGATCGCTTCCGGCGGTTCCGCGTCACAGCACCCCCGCGTCCGACGGACACCGGCTGCCATGTCGATCAAGCCCCTGCGCCGAACCCTCGGCTACCTGGAAACGGCGCTGATGGCGCTGGCCGGCTTCATGCTGATGGTGATGCTGGCGACCATGACGGCCGATGCCGTGGGCCGCTACCTGTTCAACAAGCCGCTGGCCGGGAACTTCGAGTTCATCTCGTTCTTCGCCATGGTCATGCTGGCGTTCCTGGCGCTGCCCAAGACCTACGTCATGGGCGGCCACGTCAAGCTCGAGATCCTGGAGCCGTTTCTCCACAAGGCGCCGTTCCGGCTGTCGGAGCGCCTCAACGCGCTGATCGCGCTGGTCGCGTTCGGCATCATCGCGGTCTATGCCGGCGCCGAGGCCATCGAGAAGATCGAGGCGCGCGAGACCACCATCGGGCTGGTCCAGCTTCCGATCTACATCAGCTTCGTCAGCTTCCCCATCGGCTGCGCAGTGCTGTGCCTCAGGCTCGCGCTGGAGGTCATCGCGCCGCAGGCGCACATCCACAAGGTGGAAGACGAGCTATGACGGGCATAGTCTTCATCGTACTGGGGCTGCTGTTCGTCCTGCTCCTGAACTCGATGCCGGTCGCCTTCGCGATGCTGGTCGCGGGCGGGGTCGGCATCTACCTGGCCTCGGGCACCGACACCATGCTGGGCGTGCTCGGCACCGCGCCCTACGAGCACGTGGCGAGCTATACGCTGTCCACGCTGCCCATGTTCGTGCTGATGGCGGAGTTCCTGACCGCCGGCCGGTTCACCAGCGACATCTTCTATGCGTTCTACCGCTGGGCCGGGCATGTGCGCGGCGGCCTCGCCTATGCCGTGGTGTTCGGCGGCGCGATGCTGGCGGCCGTCACCGGGGCGAGCGCCGCCGCCGCCGGCACGCTTGCCGGCGCCGCCTACCCGGAGATGAAGAAGTACGGCTACAACGACAGCTTCTCCACGGGCGTCATCGCCATCGCGGGCACGCTCGCGATCATGATCCCGCCGAGCATCGCCTTCATCATCTACGGCATCATCACCGAGACCTCGGTCGGCGCGCTGCTGCTGGCGGGCATCCTGCCCGGCGTGCTGACGGCCGCGGGCTACGTCTGCGCCATCCGCTACTCGCTGCACAAGAACCCGGAATTCGCGCCGGACGCGCCAGAGCGCTTCCCGCTCAGGGAGCGTATGCAGGCCCTCAAGACCGTGTGGCCGGTCGCCCTGCTGATGATCCTGCTGCTCGCCGGCATCTACAGCGGCGCGGCGACCGTCACCGAGATCGGCGCGCTGGGGGCCGGCGCGGCGCTGCTGATCGCCCTGCTGATGGGGCGGCTCACCTTCGCCTCCTTCGCCACCGCGGTGACGCGCGCCACCCGTAACAGCGCGATGATCCTAACCATCATCGCCGGCGCGTCGGTGTTCGGCATCTTCATCACGCTGACCGGCGTGCCGCAGATGCTGATGGCGTCGGTGGAGGCCGCCGGCTACGACCGCTGGGTCGTGTTCGGCATCGTGGTCGTCATCCTGCTGATCCTGGGCTTCTTCCTGGACCAGCTGGCGGTGATGGTGCTGACGCTGCCGATCATCTTCCCGCTGCTGATGCGGCTGGAGTTCGACCCGGTGTGGTTCGGCGTGGTGTTCGTGAAGACGGTCGAGCTCGGGCTGGTCACGCCGCCCATGGGGCTCAACTGCTTCGTGGTGTCGAGCGTGACGGGCGTGCCCGCGCATCGCGTCTTCAAGGGCATCTGGTGGCTGGTGCTGTTCGACCTCTTTGTGCTGGCGCTGCTGATCCTGTTCCCCGAGATATCGCTCATGATCCCGCGCTGGGCCGAGGCGATCTGACGCGATGCGCATCGCGGACGCCGTCAACCTTGAGGATGTGCGGCGCATGGCCAAGCGGCGGCTGCCGCGGATCGCCTACGACTTCATCGAGGGCGGCGTCGAGGACGAGCGCTGCCTGGAGCGCAACCGCGAGTCGTTCGCCCGCCACACCCTGATGCCGCGCTACATGGTCGACGTCGACCGGCGCGACCAGTCGGTCAGCCTGTTCGGGCGCAGCTACTCCAGCCCGTTCGGCATCTCGCCCGCGGGCGTCGCGGGCCTGTTCCGCCCCGGCACCGACCGCATGCTGGCGGAGGAGGCGGCCCGCGCCAACATCCCGTTCGTGGTGCCGGCCGCCGGCCAGCTCCTGATCGAGGATGCGGCGAAGGTCGCGGGCGAGTGCGCGTGGTTCCAGGTCTATGGCACCCGCGACCCCGCGATCGTCGACGACATGGTCCGGCGCGCCCGCGACAGCGGCATCGCCAATCTGGTGTTCACCGCCGACGTCCCCATCGTCCCGCGCCGCGAGCGCAACATCCGCAACCGCTTCTCCCGCCCGCTGCGGCTGACGCCGAGGCGCGTGATCGAGGGGCTGACCCATCCGGCGTGGCTGATCGACTTCCTGCGCGCGGGCGGCGTGCCGCTGCTGGTGAACTGGGCGGCCTACGCCAAGGACGCCACCGACAAGGACGAGGTCGGCGACCTGTTCGGCGTTCACACGCCCGCCTCCGGCCAGGACTGGGCGACGCTCGACCGCATCCGGCGGCTGTGGCCGGGCAAGCTGATCGTCAAGGGCATCCTGCATCCGGGCGACGCGCTGCGCTGCGTGGAGGCGGGGGCCGACGGCATCGTGGTCTCCAACCATGGCGGCCGGCAGCTCGATTCCGCCCCCTCGCCGGTCGACATGCTGCTGCCGATCCGCGCCGCGGTCGGCCCCGGCGTGACGCTGATGCTGGACAGCGGCGTGCGCCGCGGCGCCGACATCCTGGTCGCGCGCTGCCTCGGCGCCGACTTCGCGTTCTTCGCGCGCCCCACGCTCTACGGATCGGCGGCGGCCGGCAATGCGGGCATCGCCAAGGTGATCTCGATCCTCCGGACCGAGATCGACCTGACGCTGGCGCAGATCGGCTGCCCCGACATCAAGGCGCTCGACGCCGGCTTCCTGACCGAGACCGTGCTGTCGGGCCAGGACCGGCCGGCCGCAGTTCCGGGCCGGCTCCACACCCTTCAGCGAGGATAGTCCATGGCCCGTCCGCTGGTCGTGTTCACCGACGACACCGTCCATCCCGCCGCGGCGGAGCGGCTGGCGGCGTCCTGCGAGGTCCGCATCCTCGACGGCTCGTACCCGTCGGAGGAGCGGCTGATGGAAGCCTCCGCCGGCGCCTCCGCGATCCTCGCGCGCATGGGCGTCGTGACGCGCCGCGTGATCGAGGCGGCGCCCGGCCTGAAGATCGTGGCGCGCCACGGCATCGGGGTCGATGCGGTCGACCTCGACGCCGCGACCGCCCGCCGCGTGATGGTCACGACCACCGGCTCGGTCAATGCCGGCGCGGTGGCGGAATACGCCTTCGCGCTGCTGCTCGGCCTCGCGCGCAAGATCCCCGCGGCCGACGCCGGCATGCGCACCGGCGGCTGGACCCGCAGCCCGCTGGTCGGCATGGAGCTCGCCGGCAAGACCATGGGCATCGTCGGGCTCGGCGCCATCGGCACCCACATGGCGCGCCAGGCGCTGGGCTTCCGCATGACGGTGATCGCGCAGGACCCGGTCGCGACGCCCCCGGCCGATCTGGACAACGAGATGACGAGCCGCGAGGACCTGCTCGCCCGCGCCGACGTGGTGTCGCTCCACATGCGCGCCACCGCCGACACCCGCCACACCATCGATGCGGCGAGCTTCGCGCTGATGAAGCCCTCGGCCGTGCTGGTCAACACCGGCCGCGGCGAGGTGGTGGACGAGGCGGCGCTGGTCGAGGCGCTGCGCTCGGGCCGCATCGCCGGCGCGGCGCTGGATGTCTACGAGATCGAGCCGCTGGACGACGGCTCGCCGCTGCGGAGCATGGAAAACGTCATCCTGTCGCCGCACGTGGCCGGGCAGACGGCGGATTCCATGCGGCTGGTGGCCATCGCCGCCGCCGACGCGATCCTCGACGCGCTGGCCGGCCGCACCCCCGCCCATGTCTACAACCGCCAGGTGCTGGAACGGACCGCGCCATGACCCAGACTGCCCCCGATCTCGTCAATCCCGTCAAGCAGCGCCTCGCCGCCGGCGAGCCGGCGCTGGGCATGGTGGTGCGGCTGTCGCGCTCGGGCGAGGTCGCCCGCATCGCACGCGCCAGCGGCTACGACTTCGTCTTCGTCGACGTCCAGCATTCCATCTACTCGCTGGAGACCATCGGCCACATCGCCCAGACCGCGCTCGGCTGCGGCATCGCGCCCATGGTGCGGGTGCGCAGCTGCCGCGACCCGGACGTCGCGGTGCTGCTGGATTGCGGCGCGACCGGCATCGTGTTCCCCGACGTCAACACCGCGGCGGACGCGCAGCTGGCTGTGGACACCTGCAAATACGCGCCCATCGGCAAGCGGTCGCTGACCTCGGGCTACTCGATCTTCGACTTCGGGCCGGTGAGCCCCGCCGACACGGTGCGCATCCTCAACGGCAACACGCTGGTGGTGTGCATGATCGAGACCGTGGAGGGGCTGAAGAATGTCGACGCCATCGCCGCGGTGGAAGGCGTCGACGTGCTGCTGATCGGGCTGACCGACCTGCTCTACACCATGGGCAAGGCGGGCGAGCTGGCCGATCCCGCGGTGATGGAGGCCGTCGACCGCGTGGCGGCGGCGGCGCGGGCGCACGGCAAGGTGCTGGGCCTCGGCGGCGACAGCAATCCCGGCCGGCAGGCGGAGTATCTCCGGCGCGGCGTGCGGTTCTTCACGCTGCCGTCGGACGGCGCGCTGCTGATGTCGGCGGCGACGGCCGCGGCCGGCAGCCTCAGGACCATGGATCGCGAGCGGGCGCGGGCGTGAGCCCGGTCCATCCGGAGGCCGTGCGCCACTTCGTGGCGGCGCGGGCGCAGCGGCCCGACTGGCCCGCCGTGCCGGCGCATCTGCGGCCGGCCACCGTGGACGATGGCTATGCGCTGCAGGCGGCCGTGCATGCGGCGCTGGCTGCGGCAGGTATCGCGCGGGTCGGCTACAAGGTCGGCTCCACCTCCCCCTCCGGCCAGCGCAGCTTCGGGCTCGACGAGCCGGCCTATGCCGGGCTGTTCGCCGATGGGCGGCACGCCAGCCTCCGCGCGGCGCTGACGCAGCCCATGCGCGCGCCTTCGGTGGAGTGCGAGATCGCGCTCGTGCTGGGCCGCGACCTCTCTGGCGCCGCGGTCTCGCGGGAGGAGGCCGCCGCCGCCGTCGCCACGTGCCATCTGGGCTGCGAGGTGATCGACAACCGCTACGGCGCTCCGCTGGAGCACGGGGTGCCGTCGCTGCTGGCCGACGACTTCTTCAATGCCGGCTTCGTGCTGGGCGAGGCCGAGGACGGCTGGACGCCGGATGCGCTCCGCGGCCGCGCGGCGGAGGTCGTGGTCGACGGCCGGCGCTTTGCCGGCAACACGTCCGACGTGCTCGACGCCGTCGACGCGCTGCGCTGGCTTGCGGGCAAGCTTGCGGCGCGGGGCCTGGGGCTGCGCGCGGGCGAGATCGTGTTCACCGGGGCGGTGGTGCCGCCGGTGGCCATCGCCGCGCCGCCGACCGATCTTGCGCTGCGGATCGAGGGCTTCCGGCCGCTCACATACTGAACGCCGGCGTGCGCGGCGGCCCGCCCGCCAGCACCCGCCCGACATTGTCCGTACAGACGCCCCAGGCGTGGTTGCGCGCCTCCACCGTGCAGCCGCCCATATGCGGCGTCAGCATCACGTTGGGCATGTCGGCCAGTTCTGCGGGCACGTCGGGCTCGAACTCGAAGACGTCGAGGCCCGCTCCGGCGATGCGCCCCGTTCGCAGCGCCGCCACCAGGTCGTCGTTCTTCACCACAGGGCCGCGCGCCAGGTTGATGAGGATGGCGCCGGGCCGCATGGCCGCGAAGGCCGCCGCGTCGATCAGGTGGCGGGTATCGGGCGTCAGCGGGCAGTGCAGGCTGACCACGTCGGCGGTCGCGAGCAGGCGGTCCAGCGGCAGCCAACCGGGCGCACCCTCGCCGGAGCGGCTGTGATGGACCACCTCCATGCCGAACGCCTCCGCCCGCCGCTCGACCTCGCGGCCGATGCGGCCGTGGCCGACGATGCCGATCCGCTTGCCGGAGAGCGACATGCCGTCCCAGCGCCCGCCGGGCATCCAGCCGTCGGTCTTCCACCGGCCGGACCGGACATAGCCGTCGGCCTCCACCAGCCGCTTGGCCAGCGCCAGCAGCAGGGCGAGGGCGTGGGTGGCGGTGTCGGCGGCGTAGCTGTCGGGACAGTTGGTGCCCCACACGCCGCGGCTTCGCATGGCGGCGATGTCCATGTTGTCGAAGCCGGCCGCGGTGTTGGCCACGATCTTCAGCAGCGGCGCCGCGGCCAGCAGCTCGGCGTCGATCCTGAGCTCGTTCTGGTTGATCACGGCGGATGCCTCCGCCACCCGCGACAGCGCCTCCGCGCGCGACATGCCGCGGGCGGGGTCGGCGCCGAACACCACCCGGCCATGCGCCTCCAGCGCCAGCACCACGGGGTCGGGGGCGCGGCTCGTCACCAGGATCACGGGTCGGTCCATCTCGTCGCTCCTCGTCGCGGCCGGGCAAACGCGATTGTCGCCGGGGTATAAATGATAGAGTATTCAATAACGGGCGGGGAAGGGGCCGCCGCCCCGGTCCGCACACCAACAAGCCCCGCGGGAGGCCGGCGTGCCGGGGCCAGTTCGATGAAGATCGCGTCCGTCGCAACCCATGTCCTGGAAGCGCCGATCAGCCAGCCCTTCGGCTGGTCGTTCCAGCGCACCGCCGTGCGCGCCACCTGCCTGGTGGAGATCACCACCGACGACGGCATCGTCGGCTGGGGCGAGTGCTTCGGCCCGGCGCGCCTCAACGCCGCCGTGGTCAAGGCATTCGAGAAGCACCTGGTCGGCGCCGACGCCACCGGCATCGAGCCGATCTGGCAGACGCTCTACAACCAGTTCCGCGACCAGGGCCAGAAGGGCCTCGCCGTCACGGCGCTGTCGGGCGTCGACATCGCGCTGTGGGACATCGCCGGCAAGGCGCTCGGGGCGCCGGTCCACCGGCTGATGGGCGGCGCCCAGCGCCGGCGCGTCCAGGCCTACGCCACCGGCACCTACCGCCGCGACGAGGGCGATCCGCTGGACTATGTGGTCGAGGAGGTGCGCGGCTACGTGGCCGAGGGCTTCTCCGGCGTGAAGCTCAAGATCGGCCGCGACGTCGAGGAGGACGTGGCGCTGATCCGGGCCGTCAGGTCGGCCATCGGCCCCAAGACGATGCTGGCCCTGGACGCCAACCACGGCTACGACGCGCTGGACGCCATCGCGCTCGGCCGCCGGGTCGCCGACCAGGACATCGCCTGGTTCGAGGAGCCGGTGATCCCGGAGGACCGGGCGAGCTACATCGAGGTGCGCCGCGGCCAGCCGATCCCGGTGGCGGGCGGGGAGTGCGAGTTCACCCGCTGGGGCTTCCTGGACATTCTCGCGAGCCGCGCCATGGACATCGTGCAGCCCGACACCTGCGCCGCCGGCGGGCTGTCGGAGTGCCGCAAGATCGCCGACATGGCGGCGGCGTTCGGCGTCCGCTACATCCCGCATGTCTGGGGCACCGGCATCGGCCTCTCGGCGGCGCTGCAGCTGCTGGCCGTGCTGCCGCACACGCCGCCGCGCTACAACGCCCGCGAGCCGCTGCTGGAGTTCGACCGCTCCGAGCACCCGTTCCGGCAGGCGGTGCTGACGGCCCCGCTGGAGCACGTGGATGGCTGGGTCCAGATCCCGGACGGGCCGGGGCTCGGCATCGAGGTCGACCGCGAAGCGGTGCGCCGTTTCACCGTATGAGGCGCGTGCGGGGCCGGCGGCCACTCTATTGACAGATCTATCAATAAAATCCGATAATCCGCTGTGATAACAGCCGTGCGGGCCTTTCCGGCCGAGGGAGATGCGTGGGCATGACGGGAACGGGCGAACAGGGCCGGGGACTGCTGCTGGCGATGATGGAGCCGCCGGCGACGCTCGAGGACGAGTTCCAGGACTGGTATGACGGCGAGCACTTCCCCGAGCGCGCCGGAACCGAGGGTTTCCGCACCGCCAACCGCTTCGTGTGCATCGACGGCTGGCCGCGCTACCTGGCGCTCTACGACCTCGATGACGTGGAGGTGATGCGCGGTCCCGGCTACGCGAAGATCGCCGGCGACAACTATTCGCGCTGGACCCACCGCATCGTGCCCAAGGTGTGGGGCCACTACCGCGCGGAAGGCACGCAGATCCATCCCGGCCGCGCCGAATTCGGCGAGAAGGGCCGCGCCGCGCGCGTCGCCATCTGGCGCTTCCGCCAGATGCCGGCGACGCTGGAGGAGGCGCTGGTCGGCGGCCTGCGCCGCATCTACGACGCGCGCCCGGAGACCGCGCAGACGCGCGTGTTCCGCTCGCCGCAGCCCGGCGGGCACGACTACATCGCCATCGTGGAACTGCACGCGCCGCTGACGCTTCCGGCCGGCGCCGTGGAAGCGCTGGGCGGGGCGCTGAAGCATCTGGACATGCTCAACACGTACGTCTGCTACAACCGCGTCTGAACAGGCGACTGTGGGGATAGGGGCGGCGCGGCGTGGTGGTGCGGGCGGTCGGGCTCGAACCGACACTCCTTTCGGAACCGGATTTTGAGTCCGGCGCGTCTACCAGTTCCACCACGCCCGCAGCCCGGGCCCTCGCGGGCGCCGCGGCGCGGATCATAGCGGTGGCAGTGGCAGGCGCAACGCCCAATGCGCCCGTGCGTCCCCCGCATGCGACGCCGATGGACTTCGGCGCGGCTCCGGCGTAGAGCCTGCGCCATGCTGCGCCGCCTCTACGACTGGACCCTGAGCCTCGCCGCCCACCGCCACGCGCCGGCGGCGCTGGCGGGCGTGTCGTTCATCGAGAGCTCGGTGTTCCCCATCCCGCCCGACGTGCTGCTGATCCCCATGGTTCTGGCGCGCCGCGCCAAGGCCTGGGCCTATGCGGCGCTGTGCACCGCGGCGTCGGTGGCCGGCGGTGTGGCGGGCTACCTGATCGGGTGGCTGCTGTTCGATGCGCTCGGCCGGCCGATCCTCGAACTCTACGGCTATGGCGACAAGTTCGGCGAGTTCGCCGCCCAGTACAACGACTGGGGCGCCTGGATCGTGTTCATCGCCGGCGTCACGCCGTTTCCCTACAAGGTCATCACCATCGCCTCGGGCGTGACGCAGCTGGACTTCCTCGTCTTCCTGGCCGCCAGCATCGCGGCGCGCGGGCTGAGGTTCTTCGCGGTGGCGGCGCTGCTCTACAAATTCGGCCCGCCGGTGCAGGCCTTCATCGAGAAGCGGCTGGGGCTCGTCTTCACCGTCGGCGTGGTGCTGCTGATCGGCGGCTTTGCCGCCGTCCGCCTGTTCCTGTGAGGCGGCGGATGCCGGGGCGGCCCGATCTTGCGTCCGCGGCGCTGCTGGTCGCGGGCCTCGGCGGGCTCGTCATCCTGGTCGCCCTGGTGTTCGAGCACGGTTTCGGCTACGCGCCGTGCCCGCTGTGCCTCAGGCAGCGCTGGCCCTACTATCTCGGCGTGCCGCTGGCGCTGGCGGCGTTCGGCCTCGCCTCGGGCGGCCGCCCCCGGGCCGGTGCGGCGCTGCTCGGTCTGGTCGCCGCGGTGTTCGCCGTCTCCGCGGGCCTCGGCGTCCACCATGCCGGCATTGAATGGGGTTTCTGGGCGGGTCCCGCTGACTGCGCCGGATCGGGCCCGGCGCCGGGCGGGGGAAGTCTGATGGACGATCTGCGCTCCACCTCCCGCATCGTGCGCTGCGACGAGGCGGCGTGGCGGTTCCTCGGCCTGTCCTTCGCGGGCTGGAACGTTGTCGCAAGCACGTGCCTCGCCGCGCTCGCGGCTGCAGGGGCGGCGCGCGGCCGATAGCGGAACATGCGTGTTGACCGTTGCAAAGCCCGCCGGCTTTGGTCTATAGACACGGCCTCGGCGGCGCTTCCGCCCGAGAATCTGGTGCGTGCGGGTGTAGCTCAGGGGTAGAGCACAACCTTGCCAAGGTTGGGGTCGAGGGTTCGAATCCCTTCGCCCGCTCCAGATTCCCGCCTTCGGGGCGATGCGACGAGGCCGCGGCGACGCGGCCTTCGCCGTTTCAGGACCGGACCAAGGTATCCGTCCGCTCGAAGCGGCGCGGGAGCCAGCGCACAGATCGCGTTCGAAGTCGGCCAGAGAGTTCCGGCATCGACAACCCGCCCCAGCGTCCGCCAGGCGCAACCGACCCGAATGACACGCCCCGGCCCTGTCTCTATATCCGCGGCGCGGCGCAGCCGGCACGCGGCCGGACGCTCACGCTCCCGGACGGGCCGCCTCGTCCTCCGCCGGCGCGCGGCGGTCTTCCCGTCCCGCGCCGCGGCGGGCGGCGAGGCCCACCTGCAGGGTCCAGGCGGCCTCGGTCAGCCGGCGCGGCGTCGCCTCGCGCTCCGTCTCCTCCAGCAGCAGCCGGAGATCCGCAGCCTCGTCCGGCGGAATGGCAGGTCCGTTTGCGTTGCCCATCAAGCACCTAACAATTGTTAGCCCGCACCCTGACAGGGTTCTGTGCTTTTGTGACGGTTTGTCAAGCGCATGCGCCCCGATCATGTGGCGCCCCGGCCCGGTTGGCGACCGGCGTTGCCAGCGGTCAACGTCGTGGAGCGGGGCCGGCGGAACAAACCGCGGGGATGAGCGATTGACCTGACTGTCCGGTGTAAGGAGGGCGCATTCATGCGACGGCTGATATTCGGAGGGCTCGCGGGCCTCGCCGCCACGCTTACGATGACGGCCGCGGTGCGGCGCATCCATGACAGGATCGGTCCCGCCGACGAGCCGTTTCCCCTCTACGACGCCACCGACCGTCTGGCGGCGCGCTCGGTCGCCCGCCGACAGGCGAACACCGTGCTCGCCAATTTCGGCTACGGCGCGCTGGCGGGGGTGCTGTATGCTCTGGTGCCGGCAAACCGCCGGCCGGCCGGCGTCCGCTACGGGCTCGGCATGTGGGCCGCGAGCCAGATGGGGCTGGTTCCCAGCGCCCGCATCCTCGCGCCAGAGCAGCAGACGCCGCTGGAGCGCGGGGTGCTCATGCTGGCGGCCCATGTGGTGTGGGGCGTGGCGCTGTCGCAGGGGCTGAAGGAACTGGACCGCGTGTCGGGGCAGATCCTGGTGGAGCCGCCGGTGGAGCAGCCCAGGCTCTCCTGGTTCCGCAGGCGCGTCTGAGACCGGCGGCCGGCCGCTTTCGAGCGCCTTCGCTCTGCAGTTACGGCATTCCACCGGCCAGGCATGGATAAATGCCTGGCCATACCGATGTTTGAGGCAACGGACATGATGCAACCGCCGCCCGTGGCGGCGTGGGGGTGACGTGCAGGACGCGACGAATACGGGGACGAGGCAGATCGAGAGGGGCGGGACGCCGCCCCGCGTGGTCATCGTCGGCGCGGGCTTTGCGGGCATCGAGGTCGCCCGCGCCCTCGGCCGCGCCGGGGTGCCGGCGACGCTGATCGACCGGACCAACCACCATCTGTTCCAGCCGCTGCTCTACCAGGTCGCAACCGCCGCCCTGTCCGTCCCGGACGTCGCGGAGCCGATCCGCAAGATCATGCGGCGTCACCGCACGATCCAGGTG
>JAEWEX010000432.1 GCA_023389135.1 Pseudomonadota bacterium
CCGTCGACGACCGCGACCGGGTCTACGTCTTCAACCGCAGCGCCAATCCCATGGTGGTGTTCGACCGCGACGGCAACTTCCTGTCCACCTGGGGGCAGGAACTGTTCAAGTGGCCCCACGGGCTGCACATCGGCCCCGACCAGTCGATCTACTGCACCGACGAGGGCAGCCACACGGTGTGCAAGTGTACGCTGGACGGCAGGCTGCTGATGCGCATCGGCGTGCCCGGCGAGGCCGCGCCGCGCATGAGCTGCCGCCCCTTCAACCGCTGCACCCACACCGCGCTGGCGCCCAATGGCGACATCTATGTCAGCGACGGCTACGGCAACGCCGCCGTGCACAAGTTCTCGCCGGACGGCAAGCATCTCCTGTCGTGGGGCGGGCCGGGCTGCGACAAGGGCCAGTTCAACCTGCCGCACAACATCCACTGCGACGCCGACGGCCTGGTCTACGTGGCCGACCGCGAGAACCACCGCATCCAGATCTTCGACGGCGACGGCCGCTACCAGGGCCAGTGGAACAACCTCCACCGCCCCAGCGCCATGTTCATGACGCCGGGCCCCTGCCCGCTGTGCTTCGTCGGCGAGATCGCGCCCTACATGGCGGTCAACCGCGAGACGCCGAACCTCGGCCCCCGCATCAGCATCCTGTCCGGCGGCGAGGTGGTGGGGCGGCTGAACAGCCATGGCGGCCCCGGCAACGGCGCAGGCCAGTTCACCTCGCCCCACGCCATCGCCATGAGCCAGTCCGGCGACCTCTATGTGGGCGAGGTCACGGTATCGTCCTGGCCGTCCCTGTTCCCCGGGCGGCCGCTGCCGGAGAACCTGAATTCGCTCAAGAAGCTGAAGCGCCTGCCGGAAGCGTGACCCGCGCCGGCACCAACCAGAAACGACGAGGAGACGAGGGCATGACGACGATCCGTACCACCATCGCGCTGTCGGTGGCAGCGCTCATCGCGGGCGCGGTCGCCGCCTCCGCGCAGGACTTCCCGCAGTCCGGCCGGGCGATCACCACCATCGTGCCGTCCACCGCCGGCGGCGGCACCGACACCGCGGCAAGGCTCGCCGCGCCGCTGCTGGAGAAGGAGCTGGGCGTGCCGGTGGAGGTGGTGAACCGCCCCGGCGCCTCCATGCAGATCGGCCTGACCGAAGTGGCCAACGCCAAGCCCGACGGCCACACGCTGGTGTGGTCGGTGCTGCCGACCGCGGCAAGCGTCTATCTCGACGAGGAGCGCGGCTCGCCGTTCAAGCGCGACAGCCTCGCGCCCATCGCCATGTATTACGGCGCGCCGTTCGGGCTCGTGGTGCTGGCCGACAGCCCCTACAAGACCGTGGCCGATCTCGTGGAGGCCGCCAAGGCCGCCCCCGGCAAGATCCGCAGCGGCACCACGGGCTTCATGTCCACCGGCCACTTCGCCAACATCGCCTTCCAGCAGGGCGCCGACGTGCAGATGGCCACCGTCAACTTCCAGGGCGGCGGCCCGCAGCTCACGGCGGTGCTGGGCGGCCATGTGGATGTCGGCTTCAACTCCATCGGCGAGCTCCTGACCCACCACAAGAGCGGCACCGTGCGCGTCATCGCCGTGATGGCCGACGAGCGCAGCGAGCTGCTGCCGGACGTGCCGACCGTGGCGGAAGCCGGCTTCGAGGTGGAGCCCATCGGCTCCGACATCGGCCTGTCGGCCCCCGCCGGCACCCCGCAGCCGGTCATCGACCGGCTCACCGCGGCCATGGAGAAGGTCATGCAGGACCCGGCCCTGAAGGCCCGCATGCTCGAACTCGGCAACACGGTCACCTATCTCGACCCCGCCGCCTATGCCAAGTTCTGGGACGACGTCGACGCCCGCTTCAAGCCGCTGATCGAGGTGGCGAAGAAGCAGGGCCAGTAGGCCGCGACGCGCATCCGGCCGCGCGGCATCGCCCGCGCGGCCGCCGGGCGGCCAGGAACGGGGACCATGGACGCACGACGCATCCATCAGCTGAGCGGACTGGCCCTGCTGGGCCTGGCGGCGGCGCTGGTCTACGGCTCCCTGCAGCTGCGCTACTTCACCTCGCTGGGCCCCGGACCCGGCTTCTTCCCGCTGTGGCTGTCGCTGGTGCTGGGCGTGCTGGCGCTGGTCATGATCGCGCAGGCGACGCTGGGCGGCGACCTGCCCGCCGAGGCCGCCCCCGACCGCGCCGGCTACCTGCGCATGCTCGCCATCGTCGCGGCCATCGCCGGGGCGGCGCTGGGGCTCGACCGGCTGGGCTTCGCCACCACCATGCTGGTCGCCAACCTGTTCGTGCTTTTCGCCATGGGCTGGCGTCGTCCCGTGCCCATCCTGATCGTCGCGCTGTGCGGCAGCTTCGGCGTCTTCCACATATTCACCCGGCTGCTGAACGTCCCGCTTCCCGCGGGACCGTTCGGCTTCTAGAGCGGGACGGGACGTCGCCTTGGATACGCTGCAACTGCTCATGGGCGGCTTCGCGACGGTGCTGCAGCCGTCGTTCCTGCTCTATGCGTTCGTCGGATGCATGCTCGGCACGCTGATCGGCGTGCTGCCCGGCATCGGCCCGGCGGCGGGCACCGCCATCCTGATCCCCGTCACCACCGTGCTCGATCCCACCGGCTCGATCATCATGCTGGCGGCGATCTACTACGGCGCGATGTATGGCGGCACCATCACCTCGGTGCTGATCAACACGCCGGGCGAGGCGGCCTCCGCCGTCACCTGCCTGGACGGCTACGAGATGGCCAAGCGCGGCCGCGCCGGCCCGGCGCTGGCCATCGCGGCCATCGGCTCCTTCATCGGCGGCACCGTCGCCACCATGGGGCTGGTGGTGCTGGCTCTGCCGCTGACCCGCCTCGCCCTCACCTTCGGCCCGCCGGAGATCTTCGCGCTGCTCGTGGTCGGCCTCACGCTGGTCACCGCGCTCGCCAGCCGCTCCGTGGTGCGGGCGCTGATCGCCGCCGTGCTGGGCCTGCTGATCGCCCAGGTCGGCATCGACCCCGTCATGGGCGCCGCCCGCTTCACCTTCGGCCGGCTGGAGCTGATGGACGGGGTCAACATCGTCCCCGTGGTCATGGGCCTGTTCGGCATCGCCGAGATCCTGCTCAACGCCGAGCGCCGCGCCGGCGCCGTGTTCGCGGCGGGGGTCGGCTCGCTCTACCTGTCGCGGCAGGACGTGCGCGACAGCGCCGCGCCCATCGCGCGCGGCACCTTCATCGGCTTCTTCCTGGGGCTGGTGCCGGGGCTCGGCTCCATGATCCCGACCTTCCTGTCCTATGCGGTGGAAAAGCGCGTCTCGCGCACGCCGGAAAAATTCGGCACCGGCGCCATCGAGGGCGTGGCCGGTCCGGAGACCGCCAACAACTCCTATGCCAATGCCGCCCTGATCCCGCTGTTCACGCTGGGCATCCCGTCCTCACCCACCATCGCGGTGCTGATGGGCGCCTTCATGATCAACGGCCTGGTGCCGGGCCCGTCGCTGTTCGTCGAGAACCCGCAATTCGTGTGGGCGGTGATCGCGAGCCTGGTGGTGGGCAACGCCATGCTCCTGGTGCTCAACCTGCCGCTGATCCCGCTATGGGTCAGCATGCTGCGCATCCCCTACCCGATCCTGGTCGCGGTGATCCTCGGCTTCTGCGTGATCGGGGTCTACAGCCTCAACAACAGCGCCTTCGACATCTGGGTGATGCTGGTGTTCGGCCTGGTCGGATACGCCTTCAGGAAGCTCGACATCCCAGCCGCGCCGCTGGTGCTGACGCTGGTCCTCGGCCCGCTGATGGAGCGCGGCCTGCGCCAGTCGCTGGAGATGTCCGGCGGCGCGTTCTCGATCTTCCTGGAGCGGCCGCTGGCGCTGTCGCTGCTGGTCTTCGCCGCGCTGGTGCTGGCGGCGTCCTCGCTGCGCCTGTTCCAGCAGGTCAAGGCCGACAGCGAGGTCTGACATAAAGGGCCGCGCAGGGGCGCGGTCCGCCAAGGAGAGACGACATGGATCTGGGTCTGGGCGGCAAGGTCGCCATCATCACCGGCGGCGGCGAGGGCATCGGCCGCGCCGCAGCCCACCGCATCGCCGCGGAGGGCGGCGCCGTCGCCATCGTCGGCCGGCGCGGCGAGGTGCTGGAG
>JAEWEX010000311.1 GCA_023389135.1 Pseudomonadota bacterium
TCGCCCCGCTGCGGCCGGCCCGCCTCCCTCGCGTCGCAGTCATCGATGCGGCCCCTCCTGCCCCCGGCCGGTCCCGAACCGCGGATCGGCCGAATACTACGCAAGTGGTTCCCTTACGCCAGAGGACAACTGGTCCGGCGCGGGAAAATCCTCGCCGTCCACATGCGCGCACTCCGCGGCTGGCCCCGACCGGCGCGGACCTGCACAATAGGGCGGCAAGGGGGGCGGCTGCCGCTTAAATTCGCGGCTTGAACTGCACATAAAAGCGATTAACGTACAATCCTTCCATGTCCCGCGGGGCCGCCAGCCCCCGCCGCTTTCCCAGGAGACGCAGCCCGTGGCCAGTTCCGACCTCGCCGACATCCTCAAGGCCGTGCCGCAGGGCGCCGAATCCGTGTTCCCCAGGGAGGAGTATGCGCGCCGCGTCGACGCCGTGCGCGCCCGCATGGCTGAGAAGGGGCTGGACCTGGCGCTGGTGTCGGGGCCGGAGAACATCTTCTACCTGACCGGCCAGCAGACGCCGGGCTACTACACCTTCCAGGCGCTGTGCATCCCGGCGTCGGGCGCCCCGTTCCTGGTGATCCGCGGGCTGGAGGCGATGAATGCGCGCCTCAACAGCTTCATCGAGGACATCACCGGCTACGCCGACGACGTCGCGCCGCCGGCGGCGCTGGCTGAGGTGCTGAAGGCGCGCGGCTATGGCGGCAAGCGCGTCGGCATCGACCGCAACGCGTTCTTCCTCACCGTCAACATCTACGAGCGTCTGGTGGCCGAGTTCGGCGCGCTGGAGGACGCCTCGGGACTGGTGGAGCCGCTGCGCCGCATCAAGTCGGCCGCGGAACTGGCGCAGATGGACAAGGCGGGCGCCGCCAACGAGGCCGGCATGAAGGCGGGCCTCGCGGTGACCAAGGCCGGCGCCAGCGAGAACGACATCGCCTCCGCCATCATGGGCGCCGCCATCAAGGCGGGTTCCGAATATGTGGGCATGGAGCCGTTCGTCACCTCGGGCCCGCGCTCGGGCGTGCCCCACACCACATGGCGGCGCCGCGTCATCGCGCCCGGCGACCTCGCCATCCTGGAGACCTCCGCCTGCTACAACCGCTACCACGTGGCGCTGTTCAGGACGGTGGCGGTGGGCAAGGTGCCCGACCTCGCGCTCGACATGTACAAGGTCTGCGCCGAGGGCCTCGAGGCGGCCATCGACAAGCTGCGGCCCGGCAACACCTGCGCCGACGTGCACAACGCCGTGCAGGCCGTGATCGACAAGGCCGGCCACACCGCAGGCTACCGCAAGCGCACCGGCTACAGCATGGGCATCTCGTTCGCGCCGGACTGGGGCGAAGGCAACATCCTCAGCCTGTTCCGCGGCGTCGACGTGCCGCTGGAGCCCGGCATGGTGTTCCACGTGCCGATCACGCTTCGCGAGTACAACAAGTTCACGGTGGCCGTCAGCGAGACCGTGCAGGTGACCGACGGCGCGCCGAAGGTGTTCAGCACCATCAGCCGCGACATCGTGCGCGTCTGACCGGCATGAACCGGCCCGCGCCCGCCGCCAACGCCCTGCCCGAGCCGGATGTCGCCCTGGCGGAGCGGCTGTTCGACACGCTCGCCCGCGAGACCGCCGACACGCTCGGCGTGACGCGGGCGGCGTTCGGACCGGGCGAGCAGTTCGCCCACGACCTCGTGGCCGGCGAGGCCCGCAAGGTGGGTCTCGACACCCGCGTCGACGCCGCCGGCAACCTGTATGTGCGGCTGCCCGGCCATGGCGCCACAGGCCGCTCGATCGTGGTGGGCTCGCATCTCGACAGCGTGCCCATGGGCGGCAATTTCGACGGCGCGGCGGGCGTTCTCGCGGGCCTCGCCATCGCGGTGGGCTGGCAGAAGGCCGGGTTCCGCCTCGCCGACGACCTCCTCGTGCTGGCCATGCGGGCGGAGGAGAGCAACTGGTTCCCGTTCTCCTACATCGGCTCCAAGACCGCGCTCGGCCTGCTGCCGCCCGAGGCGCTGGAGGTGCGGCGCTCCGACAGCGGCCGGACGCTGGCGCAGCACATGAGCGAGCTCGGCTTCGACCCGGAGCCGGTGCGCGCCGGCGAGCCGCAGATCGATCCCGCCTCCATCCGCGCCTATGTGGAACTGCACATCGAGCAGGGCCCGGTGCTGATCGAGGAGGACCAGCCGGTGGCGGTGGTCACCGGCA
Source organism: Pseudomonadota bacterium (assembly GCA_023389135.1). Classification (GTDB taxonomy): domain Bacteria; phylum Pseudomonadota; class Alphaproteobacteria; order Rhizobiales; family Methylopilaceae; genus Agaricicola. The sequence continues at coordinate 2,198 of JAEWEX010000311.1, forward strand.
TCCGCGGCAGCTTCCGCTATCGCGAGCTGCGCGTGCTCGGGCAATACGCCCATTCCGGCGCGGTGCCGCGCGCCTACCGCACCGATGCGGTGGTGGCCGCCGCCGACCTGGTGATGCGGCTGCAGTCGGAATGGCTGAAGCTGGAGGCGGACGGCCGCGACATGACCTTCACGGTGGGCCAGTTCTTCACCGACCCCGCACAGCACGCCTTCAGCAAGATCTCCGGCGAGGTCGGCATGGCCATCGACGTGCGCAGCCACGAGCCGGCGACGCTGGAGGCCATGCACGCGCGCTGCCTGCACCATTTCGCCGAGATCGAGCGCATCCACGGCGTGACCGTGGAGCGCGGGCCGAAGACCGGCAGCACGCCCGCGGTGATGGACGCCGGCCTGATCGAGGCGTTCCAGCGCGGGCAGGACGAGACCGGGCTGCGCCGCTTCACCATGGCCAGCGGCGCCGGGCACGACGCCGCGACCTTCGCCGGCGCGGGCGTGCCCTCCGTCATGCTGTTCGTGCGCAACCAGAACGGCAGCCACAATCCCGACGAGGCCATGGAGATGCCCGACTTCGACCTCGCCACGCGCGTCATCGCGCACGGCCTGGCGCATCTGGCATGAACGGCACGGGCCCGAGCGGGGCCGGCGAACCGGGGCTCGCCGGCCGCACCGCGCTGGGCACCGCCGGCAGCGACGGCATGGGACTGGCCTGCGCGGTCCGGCTCGCCCGCGCCGGCTGCAAGGTCGCCATCTGCGGCCGCACGCCGGAGAAGCTGGAGGCGGCGCGGGGCCGGATCGCGGCGGCCGGGAGCGGCGAGGTGCTGGCCATCGAGGCCGACCTGATGGACGCCACCGCCGTGTCGGCGCTGGTGCCCGCCACCGTGGAGCGGTTCGGCGGGCTCGGCATCCTGGTGGTCAATTCCGGGCACATCCCCTATGGCGGACTGGAAGACCTCACCGACGAACAGTGGCAGGACGGGTTCGAACTGCTGCTCATGAGCGCGGTCAGGCTGGCGCGGGCGGCGGTGCCGGCGATGCGGGCGGGCGGCGGCGGCGACATGGTCTTCATCACCTCCGCGACGCTGCAGTCGGCGACCCCACACCTGCTGCTGTCCAGCGTGTTCCGACTCGGCGTCGCGAGCCTCGCCAAGACGCTGTCGCATGCGGTCGCCGGTGACGGCATCCGCGTCAACACCGTGGCGCCGGGCTATTTCGACACCGGACGGGTGCGAAAGCGCATCGACGCGCTGGTCGCCGGCGACGGTCTCGACCGCGCCGCCGCCACCGCGCGGGTCGCCGGCGAGATGCCCATGGGC
>JAEWEX010000343.1 GCA_023389135.1 Pseudomonadota bacterium
CCCCCGCGTGGAAATCCGGCCGGTCGACCTCGCGCCCGCCGGCCCCTGACGGCGGCCCCTCGGCGGCGGCCGCCTTCATCACGGTTGCCCGCCGCGCCGCCCGCCACTATAAGCATCCCGTTCGCGCGCCCATCGTCTAGCGGTCCAGGACGTCGCCCTTTCACGGCGAAAACAGGGGTTCGATTCCCCTTGGGCGCGCCAACAAAATCAACGGCTTAGGCCGCCATCCCGACAAACCGTCGAATATCCGTCAAATATTCGACTGCGGACGATGGCGAACGCCATGCCCCGCCCGGCGGACCGGACGGGGCGATGGCCCGCCCTAATCGGCCAGCCGGCCGCCGCCGACCATGGGCGCGGGGCGGACCCGTGCCAGCCGGCCGGCGAGGTCGTGCGCGGCCTCTACCACGGCCAGGATGCGGTCCAGGTCTTTGTCCACTGGCGCTTGCCGCTGGCAGCTTCCGAGCATGACCACCGCGAGGTCGATCAGGCGGAACAGTTGCTCCAACTGGCCGCAGTGCTCGTGGAAGGCGTCCCGGTGCGGGTTCATGCCGGCCGCCCTTCGTGGAGCTTCGCCAGCATGCCGCGCGCAATGGCGTGCCCCTCGCCGCGGTCGTTCCACTGCGTCGCGACGCGGCGGCGGTTGCGGTAGCGGGCGCGCATTTCGGCCGTGACTGGCAGCGTGACGCAGTTCTCGTGATCGAGCGCCCCGCCGTGGCTGTCCGGCACCTGCCTGACGTTCTCCGGCCACCCGAGGTCGGGTTCGTCCGGCTCGGCGTCGTGTCTTTCGTCCTGCACGTCGCCGCCGTGCTCGTTCTCTTCCTCGCACTCGTCCCGCAGCTCGGCGTTGGACCCTCGGCTCCACTTGCCTTGGGAGCGATTGGCGTCGAGTTCCGGCGCGCCCAGGGACGGCTCCGCGTCGTCGTCGCGGCCTTCGGACGGACAGCCGCGAAGGCCCTCCGCACCGCGACCGCCCTCGGGCCACGAACACGCCTCGTCGTCATCGGTCGTGGCATGCAGGCCCGTCCGCGCCAGCATCGGCATGGAGCCCCGGCCGCCTTCCGGCCACGAACAGGACTCGTCGTCGTGGTCGAGTTCCAGGTCGCAATCGGCGAGAGGATGGTCCTCCACTTCCGCGTCGCCGTCGGCCGCGTCGAGAAGCGAAATCAGCCGCTCGATGCGGGCTTCGATGGCGAGCCGGCTTTCGTAACTGGCGGTCGCGTCGCGCTCCACCGCCTCCCAGAATAGTGCCCTCATATCGTCGGTGATCGACGCCATCGCGGCGTCAACAGGGACGGGCTCGCCCTTTGGTGTGGTAGGGTCGTGCTTAGCCATGTCATTCCCTCCAAGAATGATGTCGGTCAGGGCCGGGCGAGAGGCTGCAACCTCTTGTCCGGCTCGCTTATTCGTGACACGATAAATGCATGTCGTCAATTAACGTGACACGAAAAAGACGCGGCCGTCCGGTTACGGGCGCGGTGCCGACCACGACGGTTCGCCTGCCGGATGAACTCCGGGCGCGCCTTGATGGCTGGATTGAGGAACAGCCCACGCCGAAGCCGACACGCTCGGAAGTGATCCGGTTGGCGTTGCGGGACTGGCTAGCCGGTAACGGCCGTTCAGATCCATAATCTATGCAGACATTCTGCGGTGCAGTCGTGGAAAGTACTCATATGATTTCGGGTTGGCTCACTGAACTGATTGCTCTGATAGCGGTTTTCATCGCCTATCAACAGTGGAAGACATCACAAGATCGCGCAGCGCTCGACGTGTTTGATCGGCGCATGTCGACTTATGAAGAAATTCGCGCATCCGTTAAACCAATTGTGCAAAATGGAACATGTGGAACTCAAGAATATCTTGACCTTGCCAGATCTGCCGACCGGGTAAAGTTTCTTTTTGGACCTGAGGTAGTTGATTATTGCGATAGACTCCTGGACGATGCAAACGTTCTTGGACTATACACTAGCTACAGTGGAAGCCACTGTACACTTCCGGCGGGCATGTCGTGGGCTAAGCGCGCTGAAACTTTCAAGCGAATCGCATCCTTTTACGACGAATTCCCGAAGTTGATATCCCCATACGTCTCGGTTACGGCGAAACGTGTCCCGACCGTCCGAGAGTGGATTGCAAATACTTTTAAGCGTCGCGCGTAATAGCTGCTGCAACACGTCCCGGTTGATCTTCTGGCCCCGCTCGGCGTCGCGCTCGGCGTCGCGGCGGATTGTTCTGGCGTCAACGCCAGTCTTTTCAGCGGTGTCCTCGGCGAAGGAGGAGTTGACATCTTGTCCACTCCTCGTGTGCTGGTTCGTCCCGTGCTTCGTCTCCGGGTGCAGCGCCTCATAGGCGTCTTTCCGGCGCTTCGTCATGGTTCGCACCTAGCGAACCCCCAATGGGCAAAAAATCTCCGAATGTTGGGGGCGCGCGGGTCGGGCGGGGCAACCCCCTGCCTTTGTAATACCCCCCCGGGGGCGCGCGGGTCGGGCGGAATGCCGGGAAATCCGGCAATAAGCTTTTCAACGTCGCCGTCGCGCATAACCTGCCTGACAGTCAGGTTTCCGTTCTGGCGCTCCGCCACCCCTCAAACCTGAGGGCTGCTCAGATTTGAGCACCCCCTGCGCAAAACTGCGCAGGCCCCCTATCCAGATTTGGACAGGGGTCAGACCAGCCCCGCCACGATGGCAATGATCCACGCGGCGGCGGCCGCGGAAGCCCACCAGGCCAGCGCGCCGGTCAAACCTTGACCCCCCTCTTGTTTACGCTCCGCAGCGTCTGGACCACACGAGACTCGAACGATGCCCGGTCGCGGGCCAGGGCCGTTTGCAGCCGGGCCACCGCCTCGGCGTCAGCGCCGCGGGCATCGATCTGGGGCGCGTAGGTCACGCT
>JAEWEX010000510.1 GCA_023389135.1 Pseudomonadota bacterium
GCGCTGACCGGGCAGATCGAAGATCAGGATACGGCGCGCGTGCATCGGCGCAGCCTGCGCAAGCGGCTCCGCGACCGGCTGGGCGTCGCGGCCGACCTGCTGCGCCGCAAGCGCGGCACGATGGACACGCCATGGCGGCGCAGGCTCGCGCTGATCGAGCATGTGTTCTTCGACCACGCGATGTTCCGCTACATCTACCTGAACCTGCACCCGGTGGTGCCCGGCATCGAGCGGTCGGCGCAGCCCTCCCCGCGCCACATCCGGGCCGCGGCCCGGCGCGGCGTTCGCACCATCGTCAATCTCCGCGGCGAGCGCGACTGCGCCTCCTACCTGCTTCAGAAGGCGGCGTGCGAGCGCCACGGCATCAGGCTGGTGGACTTCTCCATGAAGTCGCGCGCCGCCCCCGCTCTCGACCGGATCGAGGGGCTGGCGCAGATCCTGGCGGAGGCCGAGCGGCCGATCCTGCTGCATTGCAAGTCCGGCGCCGACCGCGCCGGCATCGCCTCCGCGCTGGCGGTGCTGCTGGAAGGCGGCAGCGGCGAGGCGGCGTCGGCCCAGCTGTCGCTGCGCTACGGCCATGTCCGCCAGGCCAAGACCGGAGTGCTGGACGCCGTGATCGAGCGCTACCGTGCCGACACGGCCCGCGAGCCGGCGGCGCTGCTGGACTGGGCCGCGACCCGCTACGATCCGGCCGAGTTCGACCACAGCTTCACGTCGCGCCGCTGGGCGGATGTGGTCACGGACACGGTGCTCGACCGCGAGTGAGCCGGCGCTTTCTGCATCGAGGCATGCGCGGTGAGGTCCCCTCATCCGGCCTTCCGGGCCGCCTTCTCCCCACGGGAGAAGCGACGCATCACAAGGACGGGCCGCATTCATCACCGATCCTGGCGTGACGCGGCCGGCCCTGGGGCGTAGAAGGCGCGCCCCATGTCGATCCGGCCGATCCCAGCGCAGAACGCCCGCCGCTGGCGCGAGGAAGCCCGCGCCACGCTGGCGCTCGCCCTGCCGCTGGTGCTGACCAATCTTGCGCAGATGGCCATCACCACCACGGACGTGGTGATGATGGGATGGCTCGGCCCCGCGTCGCTGGCGGCGGGCACGCTGGGCGCCAACCTGTTCTTCCTGGTATTCGTCGCCGGGCTCGGGGTGACGGTCGCGGTCGCCCCGATGCTGGCGCAGGAGATCGGGCGCTTCCGCCATTCCGTGCGGGATGTGCGCCGCACCGTCCGGCAGGGATTCTGGGTCTCGGTGGCGCTGGCGCTGCCGTCCTGGGGCGTGCTGTGGCACGCCGACGCCATCCTGGTCGCCACGGGCCAGGACCAGGCGCTGGCCGAGATCGCCGGCCGCTATGTCCGCGCCATGATGTGGGGCCTTGTCGCGTTCTACGGCTTCTCGGTACTGCGGTCGTTCGTGGCGGCGCTGGAGCGGCCCGGCTGGGCGCTGGCGGTGACGGCAGCGGCCGTGCTGCTCAACGCGTTTTCCAACTGGGTCCTGATGTTCGGGAATCTCGGCGCGCCGCGGCTCGAAGTGGTCGGCGCGGGACTGTCCAGCACGCTTGCCAACCTGTTCATGTTCGCAGGCCTCGCCGCCGTTGTGAGCATCGACCGCCGGTTCCGCCGCTACCATCTGTTCGGGCGGCTGTGGCGGCCCGACCGGGAGCGTTTCGCGGGGCTGTTCCGCATCGGCGCGCCCATCGGCGCGATCATGCTGTTCGAGGTGAGCGTGTTCAACGTGGCGGCCCTGATGGCCGGGCTGTTCGGCGCCACGGTGCTTGCCGCCCACGCCATCGCCATCCAGACAGCGGCGGTGACGTTCATGGTGCCCATGGGCATCGGCCAGGCGGCGACCGTGCGGGTCGGCCTCGCCGCCGGCCGCGGCGATCCGGCGGGAGTGCGCCGCGCGGGCTGGACGGCGCTTGCGGTCGGCGTCGCCTTCATGGCGGCGGCGGCGCTGGTCATGGTGGTGGCCCCGGAAGCCATCGTCGCGCTCTATCTGGGCCCCGCGGCCGATGCCGAGGTCGCCCGGCTGGCGGTGTCGTTTCTGACCATGGCGGCGCTCTTCCAGATCGCCGACGGCGCGCAGGCGATCGGCGCCGGGGCGCTGCGCGGGCTGAAGGACACCACGCTGCCCATGCTGTTCGCCGCGGTCGGCTACTGGGCGGTGGGCATGTCGCTCGGCGCGTGGCTGGCCTTCGGCCGCGGGCTGGAGGGACTGGGCCTGTGGATCGGGCTCGCCGCCGGCCTGGGCGTGGTCGCAGTCTTCATGGTGGCGCGCTGGGGCCTGCTCACGCGCCCGGCACCGCTCATTTCGCCGGCATAGCCGCCGCCTTCATTCAGCCGGCGCCAGCGCCTCGTCACCGGCGTGGTGGGCGGAGCGTCGACGTCCGATCAGGGCATAGGCGGTCGGCACCACGAACAGCGTCAGCACGGTGCCGAGCGTCATGCCGCCGACGATGACCCAGCCGATCTGCTGGCGGCTTTCAGCGCCGGCGCCGGAGGCGAGCGCCAGCGGCACCGCGCCGAACACCATGGCGCCCGTGGTCATGAGGATGGGCCGCAGCCGCAGCACGGCCGCCTCGACCACGGCCTCGACACGGTCCCTGCCCTGCTCCTGGAGCTGATTGGCGAACTCCACGATCAGGATGCCGTGCTTGGAGATGATGCCGATCAGCGAGACCAGCCCGATCTGTGAATAGACGTTCAGGCTGCCGCCGCTGAAATACAGTGCGGCCAGCGCGCCGGTCATGGACAGCGGCACGGTCAGCAGGATGATGAGCGGGTCGCCGAAGCTCTCGAACTGGGCCGCCAGCACGAGATAGATGAACAGGATCGCCAGCACGAAGACGAGGAAGATCGACGAGTTGGAATCGATGAACTCCCGCGTCTGACCGGTGTAGTCGGTCTGGGTGCCCTCCGGCAGCGCCTCCGCAGCGATCGCCTCGACCACGCCGAGCGCGTCGCCCAGCGAGGCGCCGGGGACGAGGTTGGCGGAGATGGTGGCCGCGCGCAGCTGGTTGAAGCGCCGCAGGTCGCGCGGCGCCACGCTCTCGCGCACCGTCACGATGTTGGAGAGCTGGATCATCTCGCCGCCCGGCGCCCGCAGGAAGATGGTGGAGAGCGTCTGCGGCGAGGCGCGCTCCTCGCCGGCGAGTTGGACCACCACGTCGTACTGCTTGCCGTCGCGCTCGAAGCGCGTCACCTGCCGGCCGCCCAGCAGCGTCTCAAGCGTGCGGCCGACCACGGCGACGTCGAGGCCGAGATCCGCAACCTTGGCGCGGTCCATGGCGACGGTCAGCTCCGGCTTGCTGAGCACCAGGTCGCTCTCGACGTTCTGAAACATCGGATTGGCCGTCATCCGCTCCACCATGGCGGAGGCGTAGCCCTGCAATTCCTCGTAGGGGCCCGATGTCTGCACCACGAAGGCGACCGGCTTGCTGGAGAGCCCACCCCGGGCGCCGAGCGAGGGCGGGTTGCTGCCGAAGGCGAGCACGCCCGGAACCTGGAACAGCTTCGGCTGGATCTCCGCCACGACCTCCTGCTGGCTGCGCTCGCGGTCCTCCCAGTCCTTGAGGCGCGCGAAGCCGAACAGGTTCTGGACCTCCGGGAAGCCGGTGACGATGACGTAGCCGGCGACCTCCGGGATGCCGTCCAGGATCTTCTCGACATCCATGGCGTAGCGGGTGGTGTAGTCGATGGTGGCGCCTTCCGGGCCGGTGCCGAACATGCGCACCACGCCGCGGTCCTCCGTGGGCGACAGCTCCGAGGGAAGGCTCGTGAAGAAGTACCCGCTGGCGAGCGCCACCAAGACGCCGGACACGATCACCACGGGCTTCATTCCGAGCGAGCGGCGCAGAAGACGGCGGTAGCCGTTGTTCATGCCCTCGAAGAAGCGCTCCAGCGCGTTGAAGATGCGCCCGTGGCTCTCGTTGCGGCGCAGCAGCCTGGAGCACATCATCGGCGTCAGCGTGAGCGCGATGAAGCCCGACACGAGCACGGCGCCCGACAGCGTCAGCGCGAATTCGAGGAACAGGCGGCCGGTGCGGCCTTCCGCGAAGGCGATGGGCGCGTAGACCGCCACCAGCGTCAGCGTCATGGCAACGATGGCGAACCCGATCTCGCGGGAGCCGACGATGGCCGCCTTGATCGGCTCCATGCCCTCCTCGACGTGGCGGTAGATGTTCTCCAGCATCACGATGGCGTCGTCGACCACGAGGCCGATGGCCAGCACCATGGCCAGCATGGTCAGCGTGTTGACGGTGAACCCCATGGCGAACATCAGCGCGAACGCCGTGATGAGCGACACGGGTATGGTGATGATCGGGATGATGGAGGCCCGGATCGTCCGCAGGAAGAAGAAGATGACCAGGACGACCAGCACGACCGCCTCCAGGATGGTCATGTAGACCGCCTGGATGGAGCGGTCGATGAACACCGCGCTGTCGTAGCCGACGGTGGCGTTCATCCCCTCGGGCAGGCTCTCGATCAGGTCCGGCAGGACGTCGTTCACGGCGCGCGACACGTCCAGCGGGTTGGCGGTCGCCTGCTTGATGATGCCGACATTGATGGAGTTGGCGCCGTTGAAGCGGCTGCCGCGGCGCTGGTCGCGGGCGCCGATCTCCACGTCGGCGAGGTCGCCGAGCTTCACCGGATAGCCGTCCACCGACTTGATCACGATGTTGCGGAACTGGTCGGGCTCGGTCAGGCCGGTGCGCGACAGCACCGTGAACTCGCGGTCCACGCTCTCGATGCGGCCGGAGGGAATCTCGACATTCTGGCCGCGGATCGCGGCCTCCACGTCCTGGACGGTGAGGTTGTAGGCGGCGAGCCGGGCGCGGTCGATCCAGATGCGCATGGCGAAGCGCCGTTCGCCGAAGATGTTGATGTCGGCGACGCCGTCCAGGTTCTTGAAGCGATCGGCGATGTAGCGGTCGACGAAATCCGTGATCTCGAGCGGGCTCAGCCGGTCGCTGGTGATGGCGACGAACATCACCGGCTGGGCGTCGGCCTCAACCTTGGCGATGACCGGTTCCTCGACCTCGTCGGGAAGGCGGCCGCGCACGCGCGAGACGCGGTCGCGCACGTCGCTCGCGGCGACGTCCGGGTTCACGCTCAGGCGGAAGCGGACCGTGATGCGGCTCGACTCCGACCGACTGGTGGATTCGAGGACGTCGATCCCCTCGATGCCGGCGATGGAGCCTTCGAGGACCTGGGTGACCTGGCTCTCGATGATGGTGGCCGAGGCGCCGGCATAGGTGGTGACGACCGAGACGACCGGCTCGTCGATGCTGGGGTATTCGCGCACCGTCAGGCGGTCATAGGAGACCACCCCGATCAGCACCAGCATGG
>JAEWEX010000529.1 GCA_023389135.1 Pseudomonadota bacterium
CGTCACCAGCGCCGCCAGAACGGCGGCGGCCGCCGCCAGCGCGCCGGCAGCGGCGGCCGCATGGCCGGTCCAGGCTGCACCGAGGCGTTCCATGGCGCTTCGAAGTCCCGTCTGATCCACGCTCGACACCCCGGGAACCGATGAAGGGGGTGCCAAGACACGACATTCGCATGACAGTGGCACGACAGCCTCGGGGCGCGCCATCCGCCGCTGCACCGCGCCGTACCGGAAATCCGTGAACTGGATGGGGAATTATGTTCGGGTCAAAAGCAATCCTTAATCAGTTGCAGCGCAACCTGAGATCGAAAACACCCGCGTCAACCACAGCGCCAGCGGTGCCATGTTCCAAGCGACGCTTCAGCAGATCGGCCAGTCCATCGGCATCGTCCAGCCCGCTGCCAGCCGGCGGGTACGACCGCGTGCGGCGGAAAAGCCGGCCGCCGTGCCGCTGGACCAGGCGGCCGACATCTTCGTGGTCGAGGACGACCCGCTGGTGCGCGAGACGGTGGTCGAGACGCTGCGCCGGCTCGGCCTGCATGCGGAGGCGTTCGGCGACCTGGCGGATCTGCAGCAGCGGGTCGAGGTGGCGCTGCCCCGGGTGCTCGTGCTGGACCTCTCGCTGGGACGCACCGACGCCATCGACGTCATGCGGGTCGTCGAGCGCCACGGCTTCAAGGGCCACCTGGTGCTGATCAGCGGCCATGACGAGCACATGCTGAACCAGGTGCAGAAGATCGGCATCAAACACGGCTTCCGCATGCTGCCCTTCATCCGCAAGCCGATGCATGCGCGCGACCTGGAACGCGCCATGAAGGAGGCCGGCCTGCCGATCGGCGGCGCGCCGCTGCTGTGCGATGTGCGCGAGGCGCTGGACAAGGACTGGCTGGAGCTTTGGTACCAGCCCAAGATCAACCTCTCGACGCTCAGGCTCTCGGGCGCGGAGGCGCTGATCCGGCTGCGGCATCCCGAGCACGGGGTGGTGTCGCCTGCGAGCTTCATCCCCTCCCCCGACAGCGAGGCGTTCAGGCGCATGACGGCGTTCGTCGTGGAGCGGGCGGCTCGCGACTGGATGGACCTCAACGCCGAAAAGGTCGGCACACGCATCGCCATCAACGCGGCCATGACCTCGCTGCACGATCCCGAATTCCTGCCGCTGCTGCGCGAGGCGGCGCCGCGCGACCCGGCCTGGCCCGGGCTGGTGGTGGAGGTCACCGAGGACGACGTGGTGCGCAACATCGACTTCGCCTTCGAGATGGCGGTGCAGATGAAGCTCCACGGCATCGACCTCGCCATCGACGATTTCGGCGCCGGATATTCCTCGCTGGCGCGTCTGCGGGAACTGCCGTTCTCGGAGATCAAGCTCGACCGCAGCTTCGTCCATGGCTGCGCCAGCGATCCCAAGCTGGAGGCCCTGTGCCGGGCCGGCGTGTCGCTGGCGCGCAGCTTCGAGACCTCGGTGGTGGCGGAGGGGATCGAGACCAGCGCCGACCTCAAGGCCCTGATCCGCATGGGCTGCGACATGGGCCAGGGCTACCTGTTCGCCAAGCCGATGCCCGTGGAGCAGTTCCGGGACGTGCTGAAGCGACGGGTCCGCGCGGCGTGATGCGACATTAAAGAATGTTAGATTTCGCATAATCCTGTTGCGGCGCAGTGAATGCGCGCCGAGAGTGACGGCCGTAGAAATTGCTCCGCGATCCCGGCCATGCCGCCCGCGCGTTTCCCCCGGTCGCCATGTTCCGAACTTCCCGCACACCGAGGGTGGTCCTGCTGCTGGCGCCGGCCATCGCCGTGCTCGTGTTCGCGGTCTATGTGGGTTATGCGAGCTTCGTCGAATACCGGCGCAGCGTCTCGGACGCCTACGCGCGCGCGGAGACGGCCGCCCAGATCGTGGCGGGCTACGCCACGCAGGTGTTCGCCAATGTCGAGCAGACCCTGCAGGGCCTGTCCGCCGACGTCACCGCCGCCGACATCGGCGAGCCGGCGGCGCGCATACGCATCCATGAGGCGCTCAGGGCGCGGCAGGCGTCGTCCTCCGCGACCTTCGCGTTCTTCATCGTGGATGCAGACGGGATGCTGAGGCACACCTCGCGCACGCTCACACCGGCGCCGGCGGACTTCTCCGAGGCCGAGGAATTCCTGGCGTTCCGGAACGAACCGGACACAGAGCTGGTGTTCGCGGCGCCGCGGCTCGGCCGGGTCGGCTTCGCGTCCGGCGAATGGGTCGCCACGGTGGCGCGGCCGATCCGGGACGCAGCCGGGGCCTTTGCGGGCTATTTCGGCGTTTCCGTTTCCGTGCGGGAACTGGGCGAGCTGTTCCAGTCCATCGACATAGGCCCGGGCGGGGTGATCGGCCTGATCCGCGACGACGGCCGCATGATGCTGCGCCGGCCCTACGACGAGGACATCCTGAGCCGGGGCCTGCCGGCGCAGGCGGTGCTCGCGGCATGGGAACGGCTCGGGCAGCGGGGCCGGTTCGACGCCCGGTTCCGCACCGACGGCGTCGAGCGGCTCGCGGCCATCGAGGCGCTGCCCAGGTTCGGGCTGATCGCCTATGCCGGCTTGCCGAAGAACGAGGTGGAGGCGTCCTGGCGCACGGCATCCATGTGGCTCGTGCTGCCCGGCGCCGCGCTCGCCATCCTGGCGCTGGCGATCGGCTATGCCGGGGTGCGTACGGTGGAGCGCGGCCGCGCGCGCGAGCAGGCGGTGTCGGCACGGCTGGAGCTGCTGGCCGTGCACAGCACCAGCCTCGCCAAGATCGCCGACATCGAGGCCCTGATGGCGGAGGTCGCCAAGGTCTCGCGCGAGCTGGTGCCTGCGCACCAGTCGGTCGCCAGCCGCACCGCCGGCGACGATTTCGCCCAGGTCATCGCCAATGTCTCTCTCAGCGAGAAATACGCCGCCTGGCGGGACTATGCGGCCCCGCCGGACGGGTCGGGCATCTACGCCATCGTCTGCCGCGAGAACCGCGCCATGCGGCTGACGCAAGCCGAGCTGGAGGCTCATCCCGCCTGGCGCGGCTTCGGCGACGCGCGGGGCGACCACCCGCCCATGAATGGCTGGCTCGCCGTGCCCATGGTCGCCCAGGGCGGCCGCAATCTCGGGCTGATCCAGCTTTCGGACCGGACCGAGGGCGATTTCGATCGCGACGACGAGGCGATCATCGTCCAGCTCGCCCAGCTCGTCGCAGCGCTGGTGGAGGCCGTGGAGGCGCGCGACGAGATCGAGCAGGCGCTGGCGCAGTCCCGCGAGGCGCGCGGCGCCGCCGAGCGCGCCACGGTAGCCGCCCGCGTCGCCATGGCGCGCGCCGAGGAGGCCCAGCGCGACGAGCACGAGGAACGGGCCCGGATCGAGAACATCCTGACCTCGATGCCGGACGGCTTCGCCTCGCTCGACCGCGACTGGCGCTTCACCTACCTCAACCCGGCGGCCGTCCGGCTGGTCGCCCCGCGCAATCTCGACTATCGCGACATGATGGGCGGCAACATCTGGGAGATATTCCCGGGCCTCGTCGGCACCATCGCCGAGGAGAGCTACCGCCGCGTGATGAGCGAGCGGCAGCCCGACCGCTTCCGCTTCCACGCCAAGATGATCGGCCAGTGGGTCGATGTCACCGCATTTCCGTCCCAAGATGGAATCTCGATCTTCCTGCGGCCGGTCACCGACCTGGTGGAGACCGAGGAGCGGCTGCGGCAGGCGCAGAAGATGGAGGCCGTGGGCCAGCTCACCGGCGGCGTCGCCCACGATTTCAACAACCTGCTCACCGTCATCATCGGCAATGGCGAGATCCTCGCCGGCACGCTGGCCGACAAGCCGCGCGAGCAGCGGCTGTCCAGCCTCATCCTGTCGGCCGCCGAGCGCGGCGCCGACCTCACCCAGCGGCTGCTGGCCTTCTCCCGCCGCCAGCCGCTGGATCCGCGCGCCACGGACATCGGCGGCCTGCTGGGCGACGTGGAGAGCCTGCTCCAGCGGACGCTGGGCGAGGCGGTCGACCTGCGCACCGTGGTCACGCCGGACCTGTGGCCGGCGCAGATCGACCCCAACCAGCTCGAGAACGCCATCATCAACCTCGCCATCAACGGCCGCGACGCGATGCCCGACGGCGGGCGACTGACCATCGAGACCGCCAACGTCGTCATCGACCGCAGCTATGCCGAGGGCCATCTGGAGGTGAAGCCCGGCCGCTACGTGCTGATCGCGGTCAGCGACACCGGCAGCGGCATGGCGCCCGAGGTGCTGGAGCGCGCCTTCGAGCCGTTCTTCACCACCAAGGAGACCGGCCGCGGATCGGGCCTCGGGCTCAGCATGATCTATGGCTTCGTCAAGCAGTCCGGCGGCCACATCAAGCTCTACAGCGAGGTCGGCCACGGCACCACCGTCAAGCTCTACCTGCCGCGCGCGGCGGCCGAGCCAGATGTCGAGATCGCCTTCGTCGGCGACGGGCCGCTGTCGGGCAACGAGCGGGTGCTGGTGGTGGAGGACGATCCGGGCGTGCGCGGCTTCGTCGTCGAGACGCTGGAGGCCAATGGCTACCGCGTGGCGGCGGAGAGCACGGGCGTCGCGGCGCTGGCGCGGCTGGAGCGCGACAACGCCTTCGACCTGCTGTTCACCGACGTGGTGCTGCCCGGCGGCGTCAACGGCCGCCAGCTCTCCGACCGGGCCGCGGTCCTCAAGCCCGGTCTCAAGGTGCTGTTCACCTCGGGCTACACCGAGAACGCCATCATCCACCACGGCAGGCTGGACGCCGGCGTCCAGCTCCTGAGCAAGCCGTTCCGGGCGCTGGACCTGCTGCTCAAGCTGCGGCGCGTGATCGAGGGCTGAGCCGGATCAGTAACCGGCCGTGCGGTCGACCAGGTTGCGCAGCGGCCGCCCGGCCTCGCGCTCGACGATCTGGCCGACGATGTAGCGCGAGATCGCGTCGGGATCGCTGACGGCGGCGTTGTGCGGCGTGATGGTGATCCTGGGATGGGCCCACAGCGGGCTCGACGCCGGCAGCGGCTCGGTCTCGAACACATCCAGCGAAGCCGCCGCCAGCGAGCCTTCGTCGAGCGCCGCGAGGATGTCGGCCTCCACCTGGAGGCCGCCGCGCCCGGGATTGAGCAGCACAGGGCCGCCCAGCCTGCCGCCCTGTGCGAGCCGGCGGAACAGCCCGATGTTGAGGATGCCGCGGGTCGCGGCGGTCAGCGGCACCAGCGCCACCAGGATGTCGGTGCGGGCGAGGAACGGTCCGAGGCCCTGCGCGCCATGGAACGACGGCGCGGCCTCGCCCGGCTTCTCCGAGCGGCTCCAGCCGGCCACCTGGAAGCCCATCACGGCGAGCTTCGCCATGGCGTCGCGGCCGAGCACGCCGGTCCCCATGACGCCCACCCTCACATCGCGGGCGGAGGGGTGGTAGGCGCCCTCGTCCCACCGCGCGCGCCGCTGGCGGTCGATCAGCCGCGGCATGGCGCGCAGGTGGAACAGCGCGTGCAGCACGACCCATTCCGACATGCGGGCGGTGAGGTCGGGATCCACCACCCGCACCAATGGCACGTCCGGCAGGGTCGGATCGTTGATGACGTGGTCGACGCCCGCGCCCAGCGAGAAGATCGCCTTGAGGCGCGGCAGCGACGCCAGCAGCCCGGGGCGCGGCTTCCAGACCAGCGCGTATTCCACGTCGGCCGGGTCGAACGCGTCGCCCGCCAGAACCACGGGCCGGCCCGGCAGCAGCGCCGCCAGCCGGTCCCGCCATGGCTCAGCGCTCCAGCCGTCGATCGCCACCAGCATGGTCATGGTCGAATGGTCCCGTTCCCGTTCAGATCAATCACTCCGCCGCCAACAGGCCCGCCATGCGGTCGCCATGCCGCGCGACCCATCCCAGCGCGGCGATCGCGATGCCGTTGTGGACGGTTCCGGCGTCCAGCGCGGCAACGGCTGCCTCGCGGTCCACCGCGAACGGCTCCGTGGTCTCGCCTTCCTCGGCAATTCCGGCCCGGCCGGGCGCGGCGCGGGCGTCGACCCGACCGAGGAACACCGTCACCTCCTCGTCCGAATATCCCGGGGTGGTGAGGTAGCTGAACAGCGGCGTCAGGGCCTCGACCTCCAGGCCGATCTCCTCGCGGCACTCGCGGCGGGCGGCGTCGATCACCTCCTCGCCCGTCTCGACACGGCCCGCGACCACCTCCACCAGCATGCCGCGGCCGTTGGCGAGATGGGCGGCGAGACGGAACTGGCGCAGCATGACGATGGCGTCGAGGGCGGGATCGTAGGCGATGACCGCGGCGACCTTGCCGGCGCGCACCACGTCGCGCCGCTGCACCGCGCCCCCCGGCGGCACGAAGCGCACCGTCTCCACCGGCCGGCGGCCGGCATGGGCGTGCAGCACCTCGATGATCTCGGGACGCGCGACGCCGTCCACGGGCACGCCGGAGCGCATGGCTACTGGGCCACGACGCCCTCGGGCGCCGCCTCCAGATTGAGGGCTGCGGCGATGAGCGCCCTGGTGTAGGGCGACTGCGGCCGGTCGAACACCTCGGCCGCCGTGCCCTGCTCCACCACCTTGCCGTGGCGCATGACGACGACCTCCGAGGCGAGCGCGCGCACCACCCTGAGGTCGTGGGAGATGAACAGGTAGGCCAGGTTGCGCCTGGCCTGGAGCGCGCGCAGCAGGTC
This sequence comes from Pseudomonadota bacterium, assembly GCA_023389135.1. Lineage (GTDB taxonomy): Bacteria > Pseudomonadota > Alphaproteobacteria > Rhizobiales > Methylopilaceae > Agaricicola. The sequence continues at coordinate 6,649 of JAEWEX010000529.1, forward strand.
CACGATCTGGGCCTGGATCGACATGTCCAGCGCCGAAGTGGGCTCGTCCAGCACCACGAAGGCGGGGTCGAGCGCCATGGCGCGCGCGATGGCGATGCGCTGGCGCTGGCCGCCGGAGAACTCGTGCGGATAGCGGTCCATGGCGGACGGGTCGAGGCCGACATCCTCCAGCGCCCGGGCAACGACGGCACGACGCTCGTCGTCGCCCATCTTCGGGTGCTGGATCTTAAGCCCCTCCTCGACGATCTGGACCACGGACAGCCGCGGACTGAGCGAGCCGTAGGGATCCTGGAACACGATCTGCATGTCGCGCCGCAGCGGGCGCATGGCGGCTGACTTCAGCTCGTCCACCCGGCGGCCCAGCACCACGATGGGCCCCTGCGACGAGATCAGCCGCAGGATGGCGAGGCCGAGGGTCGTCTTGCCGGAGCCGCTTTCGCCGACCACGCCCAGGGTCTGGCCGGCGCGGACCGTGACGGAGACCCCGTCCACCGCCTTGATGTGGCCGACGGTGCGCTTGAGGAAGCCGCGCCTGATGGGGAACCAGACCTTCAGGTCCTTCGCCTCGGCGACGACGGGGGCGGACAGGTCGGCCGCAGGCGCGATGCCCTTGGGCTCGGCGGCCAGCAGATGGCGGGTGTAGTCGTGCTGCGGCGCTGAGAAGATGCGCTCGGTGGGCCCCTGCTCCACGATGCGGCCCCGGGTCATGACGCAGACGTCGTCGGCGAACTTCCGCACGATGCCGAGGTCGTGGGTGATGAACAGCATCGCCATGCCGAGCCGGGACTGCAGGTCCTCCAGCAGCTTGAGGATCTGCGCCTGCACGGTGACGTCGAGCGCGGTGGTGGGCTCGTCGGCGATCAGCAGGTCGGGCTCGTTGGCGAGCGCCATGGCGATCATGACGCGCTGGCGCTGGCCGCCGGAAAGCTGGTGCGGATAGGCGTCGAGACGCTCGGCGGCATTGGCGATGCCGACCTGGTCCAGCAGCTCCAGAACGCGGGGGCGGATCTTCGCGTCCGACCAGCCGCGATGGATCTTGAGGATCTCGCCCACCTGCCGCTCGATGGTGTGCAGCGGGTTAAGCGACGACATGGGCTCCTGGAACACCATGGTGATGTCGTTGCCGCGCACCTTGCGGATGACATGGTCCGGCGCCGTCAGCAGTTCCTCGCCCTTGAAGCGGACGGAGCCGGAGGGATGGGTGGCCGAGGGATAGGGCAGGAGCTTGAGGACCGAGAGCGCGGTGACGGACTTGCCCGAGCCGCTCTCGCCGACCAGCGCCAGCGTCCGGCCCTTCTCGATATCGAACGAGACGCGGTCGACGGCCAGCGTCTCCTTGCCGCCCTGGCGGAAGGCGACCGACAGGTCGCGGACGGACAGGAGGGGTGTGGGGTCGGTCATGTCAGGTCCGCAATCCGGGAGCATCCAGCGGCAGCCATGACGGCCTGGCGCCAAGCTTGCTGCCCAGTCGCCGGTCATTGCTGACGAAGCGGTCGCATCCAGCGATGTTTGCCGTCGCGAGGTGAATGGCGTCAGCCAACCTCAAGTCAAGGGTTGCACGCAATCGAGCCGCCTCGATCAAGACGTCACGATCGACCGGCCCGATCCGCAGCGCGACCTCGCTATCAAAAAGCATCGTGTAGCGACTGACCAGGCCGTCCGCACCTGCCGCGAATGGCTTCACGAGCACTTCGGCCAGCGACAGGCGGGATGTCACGGCGGCGATCCGGCCCTCATCAATGGCCTCGAACAATTCGCGCAACAGCCCGGTCCAGCCGGACCCTTCCTCGATCGCGAAGATCAGGATGTTGCTGTCGAGATACAGTGTCTCGCCAAGGTGGGCGTTCCACATCAGCGGTCGCGACGCAATTCGTTCAGATGGGCGTGAACCTCGGGTTCGGACCCGTGGACGTTGCGCCCGGAGCCGACGAGCGGCCCGAGCCTGCGCGCCGGGACTTGTCCGCCGATTTCGGTACTGATCTCCACGCGCACGCGCACCGCCGGATCGAGACCCGCGCGCAGGTCGTCGGGCAACTTCGAGGCAGGGTAATGCTCCCGTACGATCCTGTTCACGGCACACCTCCGGCTTCAACTCTAGCACTGCTTCACACGAAGGTCTTGCGCGGGTCGAAGGCGTCGCGGACGGCCTCGCCCACGAAGATCAGGAGCGACAGCATGGTGGCGATGACGAAGAAGCCCGTCAGGCCGAGCCAGGGGGCGCGCAGGTTGGCCTTGCCCTGGGCGAGCAGTTCGCCCAGCGACGGCGAGCCCGGCGGCAGGCCGAAGCCGAGGAAGTCCAGCGAGGTCAGCGTGGTGATGGAGCCGTTGAGGATGAAGGGCATGAAGGTCAGCGTCGCCACCATGGCGTTGGGCAGCAGGTGGCGGAACATGATGGCGCGGTTGGAGACGCCCAGCGCCCGGGCGGCGGTGATGTACTCGAAATTGCGCCCGCGCAGGAACTCCGCTCGCACCACGCCGACCAGCGCCGTCCACGAGAACAGCAGCAGGATGCCGAGCATCACCCAGAAATTGGGCACCAGCACCGAGGAGATGATGATCAGCAGGTAGAGCGTCGGCACGCTGGTCCAGATCTCGATGATCCGCTGGAAGATGAGGTCCGTCCAGCCGCCGAAATAGCCCTGCACCGCGCCGGCCGTGACGCCGACGAAGGAGGACAGGATGGTCAGCGT
>JAEWEX010000530.1 GCA_023389135.1 Pseudomonadota bacterium
CATCTCCTCGGGGCCCGCAGCGATGGGCTTCGCCGTCTCGCTCTTCTGGTCGGGCCGGCCGGCGGAAGACGTCTGCCTGGCGGAGGGCACCGCGCCGGCGTCGATGGCGCCGAGCAGCGCGCCGACCTCGACGGTGTCGCCCTCCTTGGCGGCGATCTCCGCGAGCGTGCCGCCCGCCGGGGCCGGCACCTCTACCGTGACCTTGTCGGTTTCCAGTTCCACCAGCGGCTCGTCCACATTGACCGCCTCGCCGGTCTTCTTGAACCACTTGGCGATCGTCGCCTCGGTGACGCTCTCGCCCAGGGTGGGAACGCGGATCTCGGTGGCCATCTACTGTCCTCTTCGGGCCGCGCGCGCCGTCGCGCCGGCTCCACTCGTCTCGGTTACGCGGTCACTCGGCGAAGGCGTCTTCGAGGAACGCCTGCAATTGCGCCAGGTGCTTGGACATCAGGCCGGTCGCCGTGGAGGCCGACGCCGAGCGTCCCACATAGCGCGGCCGCATGGTCTTGGAGCCCGCCTGGCCCAGCACCCATTCCAGATAGGGCTCGACGAAGAACCATGCACCCTGGTTCTTCGGCTCTTCCTGGCACCACACGACCTCGGCGTTGCGGAAGCGGCCGAGTTCCGAGACCAGCGCCTTGAGCGGGAACGGATAGAGCTGCTCGACACGGAGCAGGTAGACATCGTCGAGGCCACGCTTCTCGCGCTCCTCGTACAGGTCATAATAGACCTTGCCGGAGCACAGCACCACGCGGCGGATCCTGTCGTCGGAGACGAGCTTGATCGCCTGGTCCGGCAGGAACTGGGCATCGTCCCACAGCACGCGGTGGAAGGTGCTGTCCGGCCCCATCTCGTCAAGCCGGGAGACCGCCCGCTTGTGCCGCAGCAGCGACTTGGGCGTCATCAGGATCAGCGGCTTGCGGATGTCGCGGCGCAGCTGCCGGCGCAGCGCATGGAAATAGTTCGCCGGCGTGGTGCAGTTGGCGACCTGCATGTTGTCCTCGGCGCAGAGCTGGAGGAACCGCTCCAGCCGCGCGGAGGAGTGCTCCGGGCCCTGCCCCTCATAGCCATGCGGCAGCAGCATCACGAGCCCGGACATGCGCAGCCACTTGCGCTCGCCCGAGGAGATGAACTGGTCGATCACCACCTGTGCGCCGTTGACGAAGTCGCCGAACTGCGCCTCCCAGAGCGTCAGGGCGTTGGGCTCGGCGAGGCTGAAGCCGTATTCGAAGCCCAGCACCGCCTCTTCCGAAAGCATGGAGTTGACGACCTCGTAGCGCGCCCGCCCCTCTCCCAGGTTGTTGAAGGGCGTGAAGCGCTCCTCCTTCTCCTGGTCGTGCAGGACGGTATGGCGCTGCGAGAAGGTTCCGCGCTCGACATCCTGGCCCGAGAGGCGGACCGGGTGGCCTTCCTTCAGCAGCGAGCAGAAGGCCAGCGCCTCGCCGGTCGCCCAGTCGATGCCGGCCCCGGTCTCGATGGCCTTGCGGCGGTTGTCCAGGAAGCGCTTGATGGTGCGGTGGGCGGTGAAGCCCTCCGGGACCGTGGTGATGCGCTCGCCGATCTCCTTCAGCGCCTCCACGGCGACGCCGGTCTTGCCGCGGCGCGGGTCGTCGTCGGCGGAGGCTGCGGCCTTGAGGTGCGACCAGCGGCCGTCGAGCCAGTCGGCCTTGTTGGGCTTGTAGGACTGGCCGGTCTCGAACTCGCCCTCGAGCCTGGCGCGCCAGTCCGCGCGCATCTTCTCGACCTCGGCCTCGCTGACCACGCCCTCGCCAACCAGCTTGCCGGCATAGATGTCGGTGGTGCTGGGGTGGCCCTTGATCTTCTTGTACATCAGGGGCTGGGTGAAGGCCGGCTCGTCGCCCTCGTTATGGCCGAAGCGCCGGTAGCAGAACATGTCGATCACGACCGGCTTGTGGAACTTCTGCCGGAACTCGATCGCCACCTTGGCGGCGAAGGTGACCGCCTCCGGATCGTCGCCGTTTACGTGGAAGATCGGCGCCTCGATCATCTTGGCGACGTCGGAGGGATAGGGCGACGAGCGCGCATAGCGCGGATTGGTCGTGAACCCGATCTGGTTGTTGATGATGAAGTGAACCGAGCCGCCGGTGCGGTGGCCGCGCAGCCCCGACAGGCCGAAGCACTCGGCGACCACGCCCTGGCCGGCAAAGGCCGCGTCGCCATGCAGCAGCAGCGGCAGCACCCGCGTGCGCTCGGCGTCGTGCAACTGGTCCTGCTTGGCGCGAACCTTGCCCAGCACGACGGGATTGACGATCTCCAGGTGCGACGGGTTGGCGGTCAGCGACAGGTGGACCCGGTTGCCGTCGAACTCGCGGTCGGAGGAGGCGCCCAGGTGATACTTGACGTCGCCTGAGCCCTCGACATCGTCGGGCGCCCAGGAGCCGCCCTTGAACTCGTGGAACAGCGCGCGATGGGGCTTGCCCATGACCTGGGTCAGCACGTTGAGGCGGCCGCGATGGGCCATGCCCAGCACGATCTCCTCCAGGCCCAGATTGCCGCCGCGCTTGATGATCTGCTCCAGCGCCGGGATCAGGCTCTCGCCGCCGTCCAGCCCGAAGCGCTTGGTGCCCGTGTACTTGACGTCGAGAAACTTCTCGAAGCCCTCGGCCTCGATCAGCTTGTTGAGGATCGCCTTCTTGCCCTGCGGCGTGAAGGAAATCTCCTTGTCCGGCCCCTCGATGCGCTCCTGGATCCATGACTTCTCCGCCGGCTCAGAGATGTGCATGAATTCCACGCCGATGGTGGAGCAGTAGGTGCGCCTCAGGATCGCCAGCATCTCGGGAATGGTGGCGTATTCCAGCCCGAGCACGTGGTCGATGAAGATCCGGCGGTCGTAGTCCGCCTCGGTGAAGCCGTAGGAGGCGGGCTCCAGTTCCTCGTGGGTCTGCGGCGGCTCAAGCCCCAGCGGGTCGAGGTTCGCCGCGAGGTGGCCGCGCATGCGGAAGGCGCGGATCATCATCAGCGCACGCACGCTGTCCCGGGTGGCCTTGAGGACCTGCTCTGCGGACACATCCTGCCCGGCGGCCTGCGCGCGCGCCTTGATCTTGTCGCCGACGGCCTTCTCCGCCGCTGCGGGCCAGTTGCCGTCCAGCGCCGAGACAAGGTCGCCATTGGCGGCGACCGGCCAGTCGGGACGCGCCCAGGACGCGCCCTGCGCGTTGCGGACCGGATCCGCTTCCGCCTCGTTCAGGCCGTGGAAGAACGCGCGCCATTCGGCGTCGACCGAGGCCGGGTCCTGACGGTAGCGAGCGTAGAGGTCTTCGATCCAGCCGGCATTGGCGCCGTAGAGAAACGAGGTGGACAGGAAGGCGTCGTTGGCCGGCTGGCGTGCCATGGTCTGGGTCTCGATCGGGCGTTCACGCCCACTTGGCGGCGGTTCGATCTTGCGCCCCCGGACGGGGCCGCTGCGGGGCGGTGCGGGCCGTTGCCCGCGACGCGCCCCAAAGATCAGCGATCAGGCGGTTCCTTTCAACAGCCCGACCAGCGTTTTTCCCAGCTGGGCGGGCGACGGCGACACCTTGATGCCCGCCGCCTCCATGGCCGCGATCTTGTCCTCGGCGCCGCCCTTGCCGCCGGAGATGATGGCCCCGGCATGCCCCATGCGGCGTCCGGGAGGGGCGGTGCGGCCGGCGATGAAGCCGACCATGGGCTTGCGGCGGCCCTTCTTCGCCTCGTCGGCGACGAACTGGGCCGCATCCTCCTCCGCCGAACCGCCGATCTCGCCGATCATGACGATGGAGGTGGTGGCGTCGTCGGCCAGGAACTTCTCCAGCACGTCGATGAACTCGGTGCCCTTCACCGGGTCGCCGCCGATACCGACGGCGGTGGTCTGGCCGAGGCCCTCCTGGGTGGTCTGGAACACCGCCTCGTAGGTCAGCGTGCCCGACCTGGACACGATGCCGACATTGCCGCGGGAGAAGATGTTGCCCGGCATGATGCCGATCTTGCACTCGCCGGCGGTCATGACGCCGGGGCAGTTGGGACCGATCAGGCGTGACTTCGAGCCGTCGAGGGCGCGTTTCACGCGCACCATGTCGAGCACCGGAATGCCCTCGGTGATGCACACGATCAGCGGGATCTCGGCGTCGATCGCCTCGCAGATGGCATCCGCCGCGCCCGGGGGCGGAACGTAGATCACCGAGGCGTCGGCGCCGGTCGCATCGCGCGCCTCGGCCACCGTGTCGAACACCGGCAGGTTCAGGTGGGTCTGCCCGCCCTTGCCCGGCGAGGTGCCGCCGACCATCCTGGTGCCGTAGGCGATGGCCTGCTCGGAATGGAAGGTGCCGTTCTTGCCGGTGAAGCCCTGGCAGATGACCCTGGTGTTCTTGTCGATCAGAATGGACATCACTTGGCCTTGGTGGAGGTGATCTTGAGGGAGGCGCCGGAAAAGCCGGTCCTGGCGACGTTGGGGCTGCCCTCGGGAATGAAGGTCGCCTGGACGTCCCAGACCCCTTCGATGGCTTCGACGTTCCAGGTCTGCGCGACGATCTCGCCCGGCTCGTCGACGGTCTGCGCCGGCCGCTCGTCGAAGCGCGCGGCCACCAGCACCGGATCGACCGGCGCGGTGGCCTCGAAATCGAACAGGTAGCAGCCCATCAGGTCGATGCGGAAGTCGACGTTGTCGGCCGGCTGGTCCATCTCGTCGGTGACAAGGAACAGGTCCAGGCCGCCGACACGGCTGCCATAGACGGCGAGGGCGGTGCCGAACCCCTCCTCGCGGGCCCCGTCCATGGCGCGACGGGTCAGCGC
>JAEWEX010000018.1 GCA_023389135.1 Pseudomonadota bacterium
GGTCACCACCGCCCGCGACCGGGTGCTGGAGAAGGGGATCGCCATCAACGGCCTGCCGCTGCTGTTCAAGCGGCCGTCATTCTCCATGATGGATATCGGGAACCTGGACGACTACTACCGCGACTGCGTGATCGGCGGGCCCGGCGCCTTCGTGGTGCCGGTCACCTCGCGCGACCAGTTCGCGGAGGCGATCCGCACCAAGCTGGTGCTGGAGATCGCCGGAAAGAACCCGCCGGAGACGCCGCAGCGCGCGCGCATCGTGCCGGCGCAGGCGGGGCCGGACTCCGAGACCGTGCGCTGCACGGTGGGCGAGCGGCTGTGGCAGGACCGCTACGGGCGGTAGGACCATTGCCTGCCGGGGCGCGGGCGGCGCGCGGTCCGGGGGGATCGCGTCTCGAAGCGGGCGCGGCATCGGTGGTAGGGTCCGGGCTCAACCCGGATCGGACCCGAGATCGCCCGTGACCCGCCGCCCCCGCATCGCGCTCGTCGCGCACGACCAGAAGAAGGACGCCATGGCGGCGTTCGTGGCGCAGCATCGCGCGGCGCTGGCCGGGTTCCAGCTGGTCTCGACCGGGACGACCGGCGCGCGGGTGATGGAGCGGTGCCCGGAGCTGAAGGTCGAGCGGCTGAAGAGCGGGCCGCTCGGCGGCGACCAGCAGATCGGCGCCAGGATCGCCGAGGGCGCAATAGACGCGCTGATCTTCTTCGTGGATCCGCTGTCGCCGCACCCGCACGACGTCGACGTCAAGGCGCTGACGCGGCTGGCGCTGGTCTACGACATCCCGCTGGCGCTCAACCGCGCGACCGCGGAGCGCATCGTCGAAGGCCTCGGCGTGGAGGCCGGCCCCGCGGCGGGCTGATGGCGGAGGACAAACGCCGCCCGCCGCGGGTACGCTTGAGGGGCCGATACGCTGGCCCCTCCCCCGAACGCGAACGCCCCTGAACCGGAAAGACGGGGACGTTCTCAGGCTCCCGCTTGCGCGAGCTCGGTGCGCACACGGGTGCGCAGATCGTCGATGGAGACCGGCCCCTCGGGCGTCTCCAGGTTCCAGTAGGTCCAGCCGTTGCAGGCGGCGGCGCCCTGCGCCAGCGCGCCCACCTTGTGGATCGACCCCACCGCGTCGCCCAGCGCCAGCGTGCCGTCGGCGCGCACCATGGCGCGGACCCGTCCGCGCGGGTCCGACAGCGTGGCGCCGGGCAGCACCAGGCCGCGGGCGATGATCTCGGAGAAGGCGACGCGCGGAGCCTCGCGCTTCGAGGGAGCCGCGCGGATCGCGTCCTCCGGCAGCGGCTCCACCGCGGCGATGCGCGCCTCGGCGGCGGCGGCGTAGCCGGCGTCGCGCTCCACGCCCACATAGCGGCGGCCGAAACGCTTGGCGACGGCGCCGGTGGTGCCGGAGCCGAAGAACGGATCGAGCACCAGGTCGCCCGGCCTGGAGGCCGCCATCATGATGCGGGCGATCAACGCCTCCGGCTTCTGGGTCGGGTGCAGCTTGCGGCCGTCGGCGTCCTTCAGCCGTTCCTCGCCGGTGCAGATCGGGAACAGCCAGTCGGAGCGCAGCTGGACGTCGTCATTGCCGGCCTTCAGCGCCTCGTAGTTGAAGGTGTAGCCCTTGGCGTCGGCCTCGCGGGCGGCCCAGATCAGGGTCTCGTGGGCGTTGGTGAAGCGGCGGCCGCGGAAATTCGGCATGGGGTTGGACTTGCGCCACACCACGTCGTTGAGGATCCAGTAGCCGAGGTCCTGCAGCGTCGCGCCGACGCGGAAGATGTTGTGGTAGGAGCCGATCACCCACAGCGTCGCGCTGGGCTTCATGACGCGCCGCACGGCCAGCAGCCAGGCCCGCGTGAACGCGTCGTAGGCGGCGAAGTTCTCGAAGCGGTCCCAGGCGTCGTCGACGGCGTCGACCCGCGACTGGTCCGGCCGGTGCAGGTCGCCCTGGAGCTGGAGGTTGTAGGGCGGGTCGGCGAAGACGAGGTCCACCGACCGGGGCGGCAGCGCCTCCAGCGCGGCGATGCAGTCGCCCACCAGGATGCGCCCGTCCGCCTGCTCGACGGGGGCGGGGGCAGAGAGCGCCGATCCACGCACAACCTGAGACACCGACGCTCTCCCCGTCCCACGCAACGAACAGGAGCGAATTTGACGGGTTAACTTTAAGGCGATGCTAAAATTCAGGGTTAACAGAGGGTTAGTTCGCGATTTCGAGGGGGCGGCGGGCGATGCAGGTCGAGCCGCTGGTCACGGGCAACGTGGTGGCGGCCGAGATCTCCAGGGCCAACCCCGACAAGGGCATCGAGAACAAGTTCATCCTGCGCTCCTCGCCGTGCTTCATCGGCCTGCCCAAGGGCGAGAGCGACCGGCAGCACTGGCTCAACGTCTTCCTCGCCACAAGAAGCTGACGGGCGAACTCGACGCCCTGTCGGTGAAGTGGTTCGGCGAGCCGCTGCCGGACCTGCCGACGCTCTGAGGCGCCGGCTCAGCCGTCCAGGGCGCGGTGCAGATCCTGCTGCGCCGCGCCATGGGCGTTCACCTCCAGGTCGACCCAGGCGACGCCGGGCGGCAGGGGTTCGGTGCGGGCGTCCAGGATGCGGTTGACGACGAGCGAGCCGTCGTCATTGGCGAAGACGTTGCGGTAGCCCTCGCCGGAGGCTGCGCCCAGTGCGGCGCACACCGCCTCCACGCCCTCCGGCGCGCCGGCGCCGGGGGCAAGCTCGAACCAGGCCGTCACACGCATCTGGCCCGGGAACTTCGGATAGGGCGCGCAGGCGACGATGCGGTGCGGCCGGCCGAGGCCCTGCAGGAAGCCGGCGACCATCTCCCGTGCCCGCGCCTCGTGCGGCTCCTCCACGTGGAAGGCGGCGACGACGACGAGCCCGCGGGGCCGCGCCATGGGGCCTCTACTCGGCCGCCTCCTGCCAGGGCTCCGGCTTGGTCCAGCGCAGGCGCGGGCTGCGCGCGGCGCGGGTCTCGTCCAGCCGGCGGCGGGGAGCGTAGCGGGGGGCCTGCGTGAAGCGTTCCACGTCGCCGCGCAGCGCCGCCATGCCGAGGTCGCGCATGGCGGCGATGAACAGGTCGAGCGAGGCCCTGGACTCCGATTCCGTCGGCTCGATGAGCATGGCGCCGTGCACCACCAGCGGGAAATAGACCGTCATGGGGTGGAAGCCCTCGTCGATCATGGCCTTGGCCATGTCCAGCGTGGTGACGCCGGTGTCCTTGAGGAAGCTGTCGTCGAACAGCGCCTCGTGCATGCAGGGCCGGTCGCCATAGGGGGCGGAGAAGATGTCCTGCAGGCAGGCGCGGACGTAGTTGGCGTTCAGCACCGCGTCCTCGGAGGCCTGGCGCATGCCGTCGGCGCCGTGGCTCAGCATGTAGGCGAGCGCGCGCACATACATGCCCATCTGGCCGTGGAAGGCGGTCATGCGGCCGAACGTCTTCTCAGCCTCGCCCTCCGCGGTCTCCAGCAGCCTGACGCCCCCGCCGTCGGCCACCACCAGCGGCAGCGGCGCGTAGGGCGCGAGACGGGCCGATAGCACCACCGGGCCGGCGCCGGGACCGCCGCCGCCATGGGGGGTGGAGAAGGTCTTGTGCAGGTTGATGTGCATGGCGTCGACGCCGAGGTCGCCGACGCGGGCCTTGCCGACGATGGCGTTGAAGTTCGCCCCGTCGCAGTAGAAGTACGAGCCGTTGTCGTGGATCGCCTTCGCGATCTCCACCACGTCGCGCTCGAACAGGCCGCAGGTGTTGGGGTTGGTCAGCATGATGGCCGCGACGTCGGGGCCGAGCAGCTTCCTCACCTCGGCCGCATCGACCGTGCCGTCGGCGCGGGCCGGCACGGCCCTGACCTTGAAGCCGATCAGGGCGGCGGTGGCCGGGTTGGTGCCATGGGCGCTGTCGGGCACCAGCACCACCTTGCGGTCCTCGCCGCGGGCCTGCAGCGCGGCCTTGATGGCCATCATGCCGCACAGCTCGCCATGGGCGCCGGCCTTGGGGCTCATGGCCACCGCGGTCATGTTGGTGAGCTCGATGAGCCAGCGGGACAGCTCGTGAACGAGTTCGATGGCGCCGGGCACGGTGGACTGCGGCTGCAGCGGGTGCACGTCGGAGAAGCCGGGCATGCGGGCCGCCTTCTCGTTGAGGCGGGCATTGTGCTTCATGGTGCAGGAGCCGAGCGGGAAGATGCCGCTGTCGATGGAGTAGTTGTGCCGCGACAGCCGGACGTAGTGGCGCACGGCCTCGGGCTCGGAGAGGCCGGGCAGGCCGATCGGCTGCCGGCGCTCGTGGCCGCCGAGGCGGCGCTTCACCTCGGGCGGCGCGGGCAGGTCGACGCCGGTGACCTCGGGCCGCCCGATCTCGAACAGCAGCGCCTCCTCGATCCTGAGCGCGCGGTTGCCGGTGAAGGTGGCGCGCCCGGTCGGGGCGGCATCGGCGGGCGCGGTGGCGCCGCGGCCTTCGCGGTTCATGGTCATGGGCGGTCTCCGAATTCCCTCTCCCCGCGGGAGAGGGTGCCCGCGAAGCGGGCGGGTGAGGGATACGGTCGGCCAGGACGGGTCATTGCTGTCCCCTCATCCGGCCCTCAGGGCCACCTTCTCCCCCTGGGAGAAGGGAACCGAGGCCAGCGCTGCGGCGAAGGCGGCGCGATCCTCGTCGGTGTTGACCTCGGTGGAGGCCACCAGGATGAGATCGGAAAGCTCCGGCCGTCCCGGCTCCAGCCGCGAGACCGGCACGCCGGCGAGCACGCCGTTGGCCGCCAGCGCCTCCACGACCTCCGCCGCGTCGCCCGGCACCTTCAGCGTGAACTCGTTGAAGAAGGTCTCGTTCACCACCGTCACGCCCGGCACCGCCTCCAGCGCCTCGGCCAGCAGCACGGCGTTGGCGTGGCAGGTCTCGGCCGTGCGCCTCAGGCCCGCCTCGCCCAGCAGCGACATGTGGATGGTGAAGGCCAGGCAGCACAGGCCGGAATTGGTGCAGATGTTGGAGGTCGCCTTGTCGCGGCGGATGTGCTGCTCGCGGGTGGACAGCGTCAGCACGTAGCCGCGCCGCCCCTCGGCGTCCACGGTCTCGCCGCACAGCCTGCCCGGCATCTGGCGGACATATTTCTCGCGCGTGGCGAACAGGCCGACATAGGGGCCGCCGAAGTTGAGCGCGTTGCCGATGGACTGGCCCTCGCCCACCACGATGTCGGCGCCCTGCGCGCCGGGCGATTCCACCAGGCCGAGCGCGAACGCCTCTGTGAACACCGCCACCAGCAGCGCGCCATGGGCATGCGCCTTCTCGGCGATGGGGCGCAGGTCGCGCAGGTTGCCGTAGACGTCCGGCGACTGCACCACCACGCAGGAGGTGTCGTCGTCGATGGCGGCCAGGATGTCCTCGGTCGCCATGACGTCGGGGGCGAGCGCCACGACCTCGTCCTCCGCCATGCGGCCCAGCGTCTCCACCACCTCGCGGTAATGCGGGTGCAGCCCGCCGGACAGGACCGCCCTGCGCCGCCTGGTGACGCGGTGGGCCATCAGCACCGCCTCGCCGGCGCCGGTGGAGCCGTCATACATGGAGGCGTTGGCCACCTCCATGCCGGTCAGCATGGCGACCTGGGTCTGGAACTCGAACAGGTACTGCAGCGTGCCCTGCGCGATCTCGGGCTGGTAGGGCGTGTAGGAGGTGAGGAACTCCGAGCGCTGGATCAGATGGTCCACCGAGGCCGGGACATGGTGCCGGTACGCCCCCGCGCCGACGAAGAACGGGACGGATCCCGCCGCGACGTTCCGGGCCGAGAGCCGCGCCAGGATGCGCTCCACCTCCATCTCGCCGCGGGCGCGCGGCAGGTCGGGAAGCTCGGTCTGGCGCACCTTCCGCGGGATGTCGGCGAACAGGTCGTCGATGGAGCCGGCGCCGATGCGCGCCAGCATCTCGGCGCGGTCCTCGGGGGTCAGGGGCAGGTAGCGCATTCTTGCCTCATCCTCGGTGTCGTCCCGGCCCCGGAGAGCCGGGATCCATGACCACCGTCATCTGGAGTTGTGCGGCGAAGGCCCGTGTTCCTGGATCCCGGATCGGCTGCGCCGTCCGGGATGACAGGGTCAGCCGGCCATGTCCCTGTAGGCGGCCTCGTCCATCAGGCCGTCGAGCTCGGAGGGGTCCGACATGCGGATCTTGAGGAACCAGCCCTTGCCGGCGGGGTCCTCGTTGACGGTGGCGGGCGTGCCCTCCAGATCGGAATTGACCTCGACCACCTCGCCGGAGACCGGCGCGTAGACCTCGCTTGCGGCCTTCACGCTCTCCACCACGGCCGCCTCGTCGCCCTTGGCGACCTTCCTGCCCACCGCGGGCAGCTCCACGAACACGACGTCGCCGAGCTGGTCCTGTGCGTAGTCGGTGATGCCGACGGTCGCGACATCGCCGTCGACGCGGACATATTCGTGATCCTTGGTGTAACGGGTCGTGCTCATTCTCTTGGTTCCCTCTGCGTGTCATCCCGGCCGGAGCCGGAGGCGGAGAGCCGGTATCCAGGACCACCGGCCTTTCCGAACTGACTATGGTCCCGGGCCCCGGAGCGGCTCCGCCGTCCGGGACGACAGGACGAACTCACCGCCGGTAGCGGTGCGGCGTGAACGGCAGCGCGACCACCGAGGCCGGCCGCGCCTCGCCGCGCACCATCAGATTGACCTTCGTGCCCGGCGCGGCGTGGGACGGCGGCACGTAGCCCATGGCGACGGGGCCGCCCACCGTCGGGCCGAAGCCGCCAGAGGTGATCCAGCCGATGGTCCGGCCGTCCTCTCCCGAGATCTCGCAGCCCTCGCGGGCCGGCGCGCGGCCCTCGGGGCGGATGCCGACGCGGATGCGGGACGGGCCGTCCTTCAGCTCCCGCAGGATGCGCTCCGCGCCGGGAAAGCCGCCCTGCTCGCGCCGGCGCTTCTGGATCGCCCAGCGCAGGTCGGCCTCCACCGGGCTGGTGGTGGCGTCGATGTCGTGGCCGTGCAGGCACAGCCCGGCCTCGAGCCTGAGCGAATCGCGCGCGCCGAGGCCGACGGGCTCCACCTCCGGCTCGGCCAGCAGCGCATTCCAAACGGCCTCCGCCGCGGCGGCCGGCACCGAGATCTCGTAGCCGTCCTCGCCGGTATAGCCGGAGCGGGAGGCATAGACCTCGACGCCGCGGAAATCGAACACGCCGCGGGTCATGAAGGTGAGGTCGGCGGCGCCCGGGCAGAAGCGCGCGAACACCTCCGCCGCCTGCGGCCCCTGCAGCGCCATGAGCGCCAGGTCGTCGGCTGCCCGCAGCGTGACGCCGGCCGGCAGCCGCGCGGCGATGTGGGCCCAGTCGGCGTCCTTGTTGGCGGCGTTGACCACGAGGATCAGCGTCCCGTCCATGGCGGGGTCGGCGGGGCGCGACACCATCAGGTCGTCGAGGATGCCGCCATCGTCGGAGAGCAGCATGGAATAGCGCTGCTGCCCGGGCCTGAGCGCCACGACCTCGGTCGGCGCCAGCGCCTCGAAGGCGCGCGCGACGGTCTCGTGATCGGGGCCGGTGAGCACGCCCTGCCCCATGTGGGAGACGTCGAACAGGCCGGCCCTGGTGCGCGTCCAGTTGTGCTCGGCGATGATGCCCCCGGGATACTGCACCGGCATCAGGTAGCCCGCGAAGGGCACCATGCGGGCGCCCAGCGCGCGGTGCGCGTCGGCCAGCGGCGTGGTCTTCAGGTCGGCGGTCTGTTCGGCCATGTCGGTCCCGCATCCAGAGTCGAGGTCGCGGCCGGGCGTGAACCCGTCCTGCGCCCCCTCTGTCGCGGAAACCTGAGAGATTTCACGGCCGGGGTTGGCTTCCCGGCACGCTTACTCCGTCGGTGAGCCGCCCGGATCGATGGGCGGCTGCTTTCCAGAGGGCTCTCGGCGCGCGGTCCTTTTGCCTGAGCGTTTCCGGGGCGGTTTCGCCTTCGGCGCCGGTCACCGACCGGTCTCTCCCGCGCGCGTCTTCGAGCCCTCCGGTTCTTTCGCGTTGCCTTGCGAAAGTCAATGCGGGCGGCGCGGCGAGAGCCGGATTTGCACCGTTCGCGGCGGGCGGCGGCCGCGGTCCCCGGTCGTGGGGAGGCTCGATGCCAGGAGCGGGGCGCAGCGTTCGGAGAAATGCAGGGGAGCTGGACCCTCCGGTCAAGCCGGAG